>CAYYFU010000067.1:0-7622 GCA_964471095.1 uncultured Pseudomonadota bacterium | reverse complement strand
GCTGGCTGGGTCGCACCTGGACAGCCAACCCTTCGGCGGGCGTTTCGACGGTGCACCTGATCAACGCGGGAGCGAACCCAGGATTCGCCAAAAATCCTCCGCTTCAACCAGAGTCCCGAATAGGAGGAAAGAACGGCAAGAAATGTTCCGTAAGCCCGGAGTAACCGAAATGGGGAGCCCGTTAGGGATGCCATAAGGCGCGTGACCTCAGCTTCTTACCCATACAGTATTCCAAAAACGGAGTAAACAGCTCCTCCTCCTCCCCCACATTGACCCGCTGAAAGGTCGCCCGCGGGGAAAGACAGCGTTGGCAGAAGACGGCCCCTTCTGCATAAACAAAATAATACCGTTCTTTTTTTTCACCACAGCGAAGGCAGTTTTCCAGATGCGGAAAGAGACCCGACAACTGGAGCAGGACCCGCTCGAATTTTCGTTGGACCTGGCGGGGGTCTGTTCCCTGATCCAGGGCCGCCAGTGATTTTTCCAACAGGTCAAAGCGGTTCGGTTCCGGCGCCCGTTCCGGGGTCATCTCCCGGATCGACTCAATCATATAAAACGCGGTGGAAAGCCTCGGGAGTGTCTCCCAGAGGCGCGGGAGCGATCGGGCAATCACCGCCTCTTTCAAAAAAAACCGGTGGTATTTTTCCTCAAAGGTGACCGACAAGATGTTCAGGGAGGAGAGGACCGACCCGAATCTTTTTTGGCTCTTTCGCGCCGAGCGGCCGATTCCCCAAATCCGGCCGAGTTCCCGACTGAAGAGATCACACAGCAGATCATCCTCCCCGCGAGGGAGGACTCGCAATACAATGGCTCGTCCGGTTTTTTCTCTCGATGACATGGACGGTTCTGTTCTATCGTGAAGAAAGATAGGCCGCCAGCACAATCGCCAGAACCGCCGCCAGCAGGAAGACAAAGAACTGGTTCTTGACGTCAAAACCCCGGAACTTTTTAAAAGGGTCCTCCGCCTTCGTCACGACCGGAATCTGCTGTTCGTAGCGGCGCAAAACCTCGTCCAGAGGGAGCCCCAAGGTGTTGGCAAAAACCTTGAGGAACCCGCGGACAAAGGCCCCCGTGGGCAACTGGTCCCAATGATCCCCCTCGATCAACTGGAGAAAACGAACATTAATCTTGGTGGATCGGGAGAGGTCCTCAATCAGGATCCCCCGAAATTCCCGTTCCCTTTTCAAAAACTGTCCCAGAGTTTCCATGTTCTTAAACCGGAATTTTTCCGAAATGACTCAGTTTTTCAAACTCGAGAATCCTGCCCCGCAAATCCTCCGGACTTGCCTCTTTCAAGCGCTCGCAACCAAACTCCTCCACATTGAGCGAGGCCATCGCACTCCCCACAATGACCCCCTGCTTCAACGTATCAAAATCAAAGCGGTTCCGTTTAGCAAGATAACCCACCAGTCCACCGGCAAAGCTGTCCCCCGCCCCGGTTGGATCTTTGACCTCTTCAACCGGAAGTCCGGGGGCGGAGAAAAACTCCCCCTTGTAATAGAGAACCGCGCCGTATTCCCCCTGTTTGATCACGACCGCCTGGGGACCCCGCTGGTGAATCCATTGGACTGCCTTGACGAGTGAGGCTTGCCCCGACATCTGCCTCGCTTCTCCTTCATTCACCACCACGAGATCCGCGCGACCGATCGCCCTTTTCAACTCTTCCGGCTCCGTCTCAATCCAGAGATTCATCGTGTCGAGGACAACCTTGCCCGGCCGGCCAACCTCCCCGATCACCTTGAGCTGCAACTTCGGATGGATGTTCCCCAAAAAGAGATAAGCCGGGTTCTTCCAGGCCGGAGGGATCTCGGGAGAGAAATCGGCAATCACCCCCAGCTCCGTCTTCAAGGTCTCACATCGATTCAGATCGAACCCATAGCGTCCCGACCAGTGAAAGGTCTTTCCCTTGCAGACCCGAACCCCTGAAAGGTCAACCCCGCGTCGCCTCAGAAAATCGAGGGCGTTGGCGGGGAAATCCTCCCCAACAACCGCCGCCAGGGCGACGGGGGCCCAATAAGAGGCTGCCGTGGCAAAGTGCATCCCCGAGCCGCCCAGAATCAGGTCTCGCTTGCCAAAGGGGGTTTCTAGCGAATCGAAGGCGACCGTTCCAATCGCGACAATGCTCATAAATACTTTCCGGCGATCACCTCGAGCCGTCGCCGGGTCTCTTCGGGAATCAGCTTGCGGTCGGTAATGATCGCATTCTGCAGGGATGTCCCGCAGGAACAGTCACGGGTTGAGGGGAGTTCTGTGACCGTTTTCCGGATGATCACTTTTGCCGTCTCGACATTCTTCTTCAGAACCGTCAGCACCGCCTCGATCGTCACATCCTCATGGGACTCGTGCCAGCAGTCATAATCGGTGGAAAGGGCAATCGTGGCATAGCAAAGTTCCGCCTCACGGGCGAGTTTCGCCTCTTGCAAATTGGTCATCCCGATGACATCAACCCCCCATTGGCGGTAGAGATTGGACTCGGCTCGGGTGGAAAATTGAGGCCCCTCCATGCAGAGATAGGTCCCCTTTTCATGGACCGTCGCCCCCGCCGCCCGTCCCGCAGCGATCAGATTTTTTCTTAAACTGGGGCAAAGGGGATCCGCAAAGGTGATATTCGCCACCACCCCGTCGGAAAAAAATGTTGAGATCCTGCCGCGGGTTCGATCGACAAACTGATCGATAATCACCATGTCGCCGGGCCGGATCGTTTCCCGCATGCTCCCCACCGCTGAAACCGCAATGATCTGCTGCACCCCTAATTTCTTCATCCCCCAGATATTCGCCCGAAAGTTGATCTCCGACGGGGAAAAGCGGTGCCCGCGGCCATGACGGGGGAGAAAAACAAGTCGCCGCCCTTCCAGTTCCCCCAAGAGATAGGCATCCGACGGTTTCCCGAAGGGGGTCTCGAGAACGACCTCCTCAATCACCTTCAACCCCTCCATCTCGTAGAGGCCGCTCCCGCCAATCACGCCAATTATCTGTTTTGTCATAGGTTTGCCCTTCTACCCTCACCCTCCTGTTTCGTCAAGATTGGACACTCCCCTCTCCTACGCACAACTGTCCGCAGGCGGCCATCACATCGACCCCCTTGGAATACCGGACATTCACCTGAAAATGGCGATCGGCCAGATAGGTGAAAAAGGTCCGGATCTTCTCTTCGGAAGGGCGTTGGAACGGAGAGGCGGGGTATTCATTATACGGAATCAGATTGATCTTGCAGGGAATGTGGGAACCGATCCGGGCGAGACGTTTGGCATCCTCCAACGTGTCATTGACCCCGGACATCATCACATATTCAAAGGTGACCCGCCGCTTTGGCTGTTTCCGGATATATTTTTTACACGCCTCGATCACCCGGTCGAGTGAGTATTTTCGGGTCACCGGCATTAATTGAGCCCTCCCCTCTTCCGTCGTCGCATTGAGGGAGAGCGCCAATTTAACCCCCGAGGCCTCCCCGAACTTCTCGATCTCCGGGGCCAACCCGACGGTGGAAACGGTGATCTTGCGTTGCGACAGCCCCAACCCCTTTGGATCGGTCATGATCTTCAACGCTGAAATCACCGTGTCATAGTTGTGGAGCGGTTCTCCCATCCCCATAAAAACAACATTGGTAATCCTTTCCCCCGGGGGGAGTTCCCGCTGGGCCTCCAAGATTTGTCCCAGAATCTCCCCTTGGGTCAGATGACGAACCAGCTTCATCTCCGCAGTCCGGCAGAATTGGCACCCCATCGCGCAACCGACCTGGCTGGAGATACAGAGCGTGACGCGGTTCTTCCAGGGCATCAAGACCGATTCGACCGATTGCCCGTCGGAGAGCCGATAGAGATATTTGGTCGAGCCATCCGCCGTCGAATGATGCCGGGCCCCGACCTCCAACCGTCCTAGATAAAAATCTTGACCCAGTTTTTCCCGCACCTCCTTGGAAAGATTGGACATCTCCTCAAAGGAGGCCGCCCTTTTTTGGTAGAGCCACTGGAGGAGCTGTTCACCCAAGTACCGCTTGAGCCCCTGTCCGGCCACCCACCCCTGGAGTTCTTCCGGGGAGAGATCGAGAATGTTTGGTTTCACCGCGTGAAAATAGGATAACTTCGACCTTTATTTCAAGGGGGGGTACGGAGAGCAAACGAAGGGCAATAAAGAATTCTGAATGGCTGGAGCTAACTATCTAGAATTACTGTTGAAATCGTCACAAAAAAGCCTCTAAAAAAGGAAACTTATGCCACCAGCTCTGCCGATAATAAAGATATGGACGCCTTCAACAAGCTGACCCAAGCCTTAATCAAATCCCTAAATCCATCGAGTGAAGGGGGGCGTTTCATTTCAGAGTCTGAACGTCAAACGCTTCATGAAATTTCAAGTGAAAGTCCTGAGGTATCAAGGCGGCTGGTAAACGCTACGGCATCGCTCTTTAACAACAAGGATGGGGAAGCCCAGCTATCTCGCATGGATCTTCGCACGTTGCAACTCGCCTTTCCAGAGGCAACAGAGAAGTTGATTGCTGCCCTCAAATCAAACTGCCAGATTCCGGCGACCGTCCGTCTCTTCACTTCGGAAGTCTATGCAAGGTTTAAAGAACCTACTGCTCAGGACAGTCTCCTCGCCATTGCTCACCGTGCTAGCGGTCTTGGATTCAAGATGACTTACGATGGTCTCGCCGCCGAATTTCAAAAATTCGATGACCCCAAGAATGAAATTGTAAAATTGAGAGACTTGGTTCTTTCGGACGGGTTCCCTGAATTCGTCGATGAATTACGAAGATATTATGCCGCTGAATCTCAACAGATTACACTATTGTTCGCTGCCACTTTTTTTCAATCCGAGGCGACCCGAAGAACTATCCTTTCCACTGACTTTAGAGAATTTATCAGGTATCTAAAATTCAATTACGATGTCGATTTTTCTGCCATTCCTTTTTATGTCGATGCCTACCTTGAACCACGAAAACGTACCGCCTGTCTCAAACCTGAAAATGTAGCCATCTACAGGAAAATCAGACAATACTTTCCAATGGGTGGGGCACGGGTAATAGACTTTGAGGCTCTTGAACGCCTTCGGCATCTTCCAGATTTGGACGGCTCACTGGCTCGCTCCGCTAAAATCCACAAGAGGCTGAAGCACGAGTTTGGGAATGCAGCAGCCGCTGTCCGAAATCCAACCGAAGTCGAGCGTCTAATAAAGCTTAGCGAAGATCAAGAGCGTCTTTCAACTCTCCTCAGCCCACATGTCGTTGAGGTCGCAGAAGTTTTGGAGTGGGTGGGGTACCCAACCATCCTTTTCGAGCGCAGCAATGCTATAATGACTTTGATTATGTTTGCTGAACGCTATCAGGGAGACTTGAAGGACTTACTGATCCTCAGAGAGTACAAGGCCCTCGACCCGTACAGTTTCATTATTGCTGATCCTTACGATTTTTATTATGATTCAAAGTTCTATGTAGATGACGTCCATAGAGTCGTACGGGATCTTGCCAAACCTTGGGTTCAGTACCTCGCCCACCGCTACCCACCCAAGCATATGCGCCAGGCAGCACGACTCGTTTACGTTGCCTCACGGCCTCACCGTGACCGTCTTCTTTCTTTGGCTGATAAATTGCAAATCGATGACCTGTTTGCCTTAGGTTCTCTGGCCAAACTTGCCGAGACTGAGTTGCGCAACATCGAGTTCGTTGTTGAAAAATTTCCGAGGGTCAGAATTCTCTCAGGATTTGAACCTTATGAGGATGTATCAGATCCGGATCTCATTTCAAAGCTTCGTCAAAGGACCGCTGGACCGCTTTATGATAGAGCGGTTTCCCTCCTTTCTCCAGATGAGAAACTTGACCTGCCATTTTTCTTAAAGCTGCTGCGATCTCCGCGGCATCAAATGTATCTACATCACTCAAAGGCTCCGGAGAGGTTTAATGCGGTTTGCGAACTTCTCGGTTCAAACAACAGAAGAACATCTGCTGACCTAGAAAAATTTATTGAACTCTCTGATCGAGATTTAGAGTCCATCCTTTCAGAAGAAAGTCGAGGGATGCTCTCTGCGATTCGACGTGATCATCCGAAATTCAAGATTAAAATGTCGGATGCGGCCGCTTACGCGATACAACTCGATTCGGGGTATCCTCGCTTTGTAAAGAACCTTGATCGCAATGGTCTCCTCGATAAGAAAGGTATCCTTCGGGCGGATCTTACACATGAGGCGTTGGTCTCACTCATCATGAAACCAGTTCCACTTAGGGAAGATGAAACCGCACTTAGAGCCCTAATGGGTCCTCCGCCTCCTCGCTTTTATACGGCTGGTCTATCCGAGACTGGCCGTCAACTAAGAGAGGCCCTTGATGATCCCAACTTAAAACCGTTATTGGAGGCTTTGAAGAGAAACGGTGCAATCGTCCTGAAGGATGTTGCTTCACTTCCTAAATTAGTGGCGCTTCGAACCATCCCAAGCGCCCCAGAACTCATTAAACATGTGAGTGATTTGCTGGGTCGCCAGCTCTCCGATGATGATCTCGCTCACTTACATATTCTTCTTACACAAGGAGACGCACACCAACTTCTCTTGGACGCGGCGTTTAGAAGTTTTTGCGTGGAGGTTAAAAACAATATACTTGTGCCAAGTGGGTTGAGTGTTATCGATCTCGTTGGGATTGGGCAATTTTATTCGAGGCAACGTCCCGGAGAAATGACTCCGTCGAGGGTCCTTTCCTCGAGACAATTTCAACAAACTCTTGAGGAGGTGCGAAACCTGACCCACACAATGCCTCTTCGAGGACATACACTTTTACAACTTGAGAAGCTGGCAGAATCTCTTGATTTTGCTAGCATCAGGCGGGTTGCCAAAATCGTTGGACAGTCGCCATCGGCCAACGATCTATTTTTATTAAATGCGATTTCGAAAGACCATGATCTCGAAAACCTTCTCAGTCGAAGAGCAGATCTAGAGAGAGAGGCTTCTACTCTCTATTCACGTCCCGCGGTCGTCAGGAAAAAACTAAACGAATATATCCCCTCTCCAAAACATTCCGAAAGACCCCCATTATCGGGGATTGATATCCTCTCCCTAATCCGTATTGTCCTTCTCAAACGGGCTCTCGAAAAACCTGAAGTTCTTGCAAGTCTTGGCGAAACTGTCTCTCGCGATGTCCGAGACAAACGTACCGAATACGGGGGTACAATTTTTTGGAACGGCAGTCACCTTGAGTTTAATAACGTAGTCTCAATTTCTGAGGATGATGGATCCTATCAAAATGTCCTAGATGCATTTCTAACAGGAGGGATCATGTCATTTCATCTTCATGCCTTAACGGCGGATGAAAGCGATTACTCTGGACCCAGTGGGGATCCGACTGATCTTTATACAGGGGGTGACTGGGGTGCTGCCCGTAAGGCTCGCTACACGGGCATCGTGATCACGACCCTCGGAGAAGATACAAGGTCCACCGCAGTAAAAATAAATGTCGATCTGTACTATATTAACCCAAAAGGTCAGCAGGTTGACGTTGACTTTGGCGTTTATCTCGTCCCGTCAATAAAGAATTGACGCCGAGGCAACACCTCGCACAAATCAATTTTTGTGGAGCTGAGGGGGGTCGAACCCCTGACCTCCTGCATGCCATGCAGGCGCTCTCCCAGCTGAGCTACAGC
>CAYYFU010000066.1:5978-7749 GCA_964471095.1 uncultured Pseudomonadota bacterium | reverse complement strand
GCTCCGAATCCAATGAAAATTGTTCGGCTAATTCTGTGATCCGCCGGGCCAGGCCGAAAAGGGCTTTGAAATCCTCCGCTTCACCGTCGGGTCCGAATTGTGATTGTCGATACCTCGAAATCGCGTCAGCCAGCCCGCTGAGGAGAGCCGGGATAATTTTTTTCTTGTTTTCTTCAAGGCGCGTCTGCCTGGCAACGTCCTCCATCGTGCCGCCTTGCACTATGTCAAAAGAGACCGCATCGATCAGTCGGGCAAAGATCTCGCCTCCTTTTGCTGTAGGACGGGCGCCGTTGGCGTGTCGCTCGATCCATCTCTCCATCTGGCGATTTGCCGCATCAATAATTCGTCTCTGCAATAATTTTTCGAACCGCCGGATCTCCTCTCCCGTGAGACCGGCCTTATCGGCTTTGGTGTACAAGGGACTCGTTCCTGCTCTGAGTTCTTCGGCCGCCTGTAGGATCTGTTTTAGATCGCTGAGCTGGCTCGTGGTATTCCCGACGTAGGCCAAGAAATCCTTGACGTTGGGGGGGAGACCGCGTCGGAGGGCCGCCTCGGTTGCCTTCAGGGAGAAGGGAGACTTCGTAGGAACACCCGGCAATGCGACACCCCATTGCTTAATGTAATCACGGAGTGGCTTTGTATTCAGGCCCGAGGCCGGTTTACGGAAATCACCCCAGAGCAACTCGGCGCCGGACCCGAAATCCTTCACGCAGTCATCGGCCGATTGATCGTTGGCAAGGTAGGCATGACTGCAGGCATCATCAATCTGCACGAGAACGTCCGTCAGGGCAACCTCGCAGACTTTCTGCTCCGCGGCCGGATAGGTCGAACAGGTCTTCTGAACAATCGTCCCCATTTACCTCCACCATTATCGTTATCGGCAATCATTTAAGGAAGTTGCGTGATATTTTTGACTCCGGTATAAGGTATGAATGCTCGAAATCCTGCTGATCAGGCACGGCGAGACCGAACGGAACCGGACCCGGCGGATCATGGGGCACCGGCCGATCCCCCTGAATGTGCGGGGTCGAAGTCAGGCGAGGGCGCTCCAGCGGCGGCTCAAAAAGGTGGAATTGGAGGTGATCTACACCAGCCCGATCCGGCGGGCGGTGGAGACGGCCCGGGTTCTGGCCAAGGGGCGGCGGGTCCGAACGATCAAGGTGCCGGAGATGGCGGAGATTGATTATGGTCACTGGGTCGGTCGGACCTTTGATGAGGTCAGTTTTGACCCCGCCTACCGGACCTATCACACCACGCCCCGCAAGGCGCGGGCCCCGGGGGGGGAATCGATGCGGGAGGTCTACCGCCGGGCGGTTAGCTTTATCGAAAAATTGCGGCGTCGTCACCGGGGCGGACGGGTCGTCGTGATCAGCCATGCCGATGTGATCAAGGCGATCATGGTCCGGTATCTGAAGCTCGACCTCAACGATCTCCTCAAAATCCGGATTGATAATTGTGCCCTCTCGTCGGTCCTGTTCAACGGTACGCATCACAAGGTTCTGGCGATCAACGCCCACTCCGAACTACACCGGCTGTTTCATCGGACGGACCAGTTACTCCCCACACCCAGATGAAAAAGGGAGATCCCTCCGAGATCGAGCGTCTGGAAAAAGAGATCCGCCGCCACAACCGCCTTTATTTCGAGAAGCACCAGCCGGAGATCTCCGACTATCAGTTCGACCGGCTGGTTGAGCGGCTGAAGAAACTCAAACCCGATTCGCCGGTTCTGACCGAAATCCCGTCCGATATTTCCAGGGAGTTCAAGAAGGTC
>CAYYFU010000066.1:3827-5968 GCA_964471095.1 uncultured Pseudomonadota bacterium | reverse complement strand
TAAGCGAGATGCTCTCGCTCGACAAGTGTTACAGCGAGGCGGATGCCAACGACTGGGCCGCGAAGTTCGAGGGGGACGTTGTTGCCTCACCCAAGATCGATGGCTGTGCCACGGAATTACGTTACGACGAAAAAGGGAATCTCATCCTCGCGGCAACGCGGGGGGATGGGATGGTGGGAGAGGAGATTACCGCCAACGTCCGGATGATCCAAGATATCCCCCAAAAAATCCCCCCCAACCCCCCTTTGACAAAGGGGGGCAAGGGGGGATTTGAAATCCGCGGAGAAATCTACATGCCGCTTTCCGTCTTTCGCAAATTCAAGGGGGAATTCGCCAACCCCCGGAATCTCGCCGCCGGCGCGATCAAGCAGAAGGACCCGCAAAAGACGCGCGACTATCGGCTCTCGTGCTGGGCCTACGACCTGATTGGCTTGCCGCTGAAAACAGAAGGGGAGAAGCGGGAAAGACTGAAATCACTGGGGTTCCCGGTGATCGAGGGGAGGGTCGTCAAAAAGGAGGGGATACAGGAGGTCTTTGAGGAGTTTCTTCAAAAAAGAGAGAGGGATGACTTCGAGACCGACGGGGTCGTCTTCAAGGCGAACCTCGTTGCCGAACAGGAGCGGCTTGGGTTCACCGCCCACCATCCACGCTATGCGATCGCCTACAAGTTTCAGGGGGATTCGGGGACGACGACATTGAAGGATGTCGAATGGAGCGTCGCCCGGACCGGTGTCATTACCCCGGTTGGGGTCGTGGACCCCGTCCAGTTGTCCGGGGCGTCGGTCACGCACGTTTCACTCCACAATCTTGGTCTGATGCAGAAACTGGGTTTAAGGAAGGGCTCAAAGGTCCTGATGATGCGGCGGGGCGGGGTGATCCCAAATCTGGAATCGGTCGTAGAGGCTGGCAAGGGGCTGTTGTTTGAGGCCCCGAGGCAGTGTCCCTCCTGCGGTGAATCGACGGAGGTGCGGGACGATTTTCTCACCTGCACAAACCGGCACGGTTGCCGGCAGGCGAAAATGGAGGAGCTGGGGCACTTTATCAAGGTGATCGAATGCGACGGTTTTGGCGAAAAGCTGATCGAGCGGCTCTACGACAACGGCTTTGTGAAGGACCCGGCCGATTTTTTTACCCTCAAGAAAGAGGGGCTGCTGGAACTGGAGCGGATGGGGGAGGTCCTTGCCACCAAACTGATCGGCAACCTCCAGTCCAAGCGGGAGCTCCCCCTCGAGCTTTTCTTGCGTTCTCTCGGGATTCGGGAACTGGCGAAACATTCATCAAAAATCCTGGTCAAGGAGTTCAAGACGCTCGATCGGATCCTCAAGGTTTCAGGAGAGGAATTGTCGGCGATCCACACGATCGGTCCGGTGATTGCGAAAGAGGTGGTGGAGGGGTTGAGGCGAAAACGGGGGTTGATCGAGAAATTGCTGAAGCATGTGGTATTGACCTCACCCCCTAGCCCCCTCTCCTTGATCAAGGAGAGGGGGTCCGGGGGGAGAGGTCTCCAAGGCAAAAAATTCCTCTTCACCGGCTCCCTTCTCTCAATGGACCGGGGGGAAGCGGAAAAACTCGTTGAGTCCAAAGGGGGGGAGATCGCCTCCGGCGTCACGCAGGATCTCGATTACCTGATTGTCGGCGACGGTGGCCATGCCGGTTCCAAGCTGGAGAAGGCCAAGAAACTTCAGGCCAAAGGGGGGAAGGTCAAGATCCTCACCGAACGGGGGTGGAAGGGGATAGTTGATGTTTAATTATTTTATGCGGGAGCTTGAACTCGATGGTAAATACCCCCCCCGACCAGGAGGGCGAGGGTGGCGACACCCACGACGGCCGCCATCCGGTTCCAGATCGCCGAGAGGATTAAATCGGCCGCCCCTTTTGTAGCAGCGGTTCCGCCAAGAAAAAATCGCAGGATCGTGACAACCTCTCTGGGGAGCGCCCTTTGTTGATACTCTTTTAACGACATAACAACCCAACGGTTCCGCCGTTCCTCCAGCGCTGATTGCGCGGTCTGGCGAAACCAGCCAATATGGTTCTCAGCGCGGGCCTTAATTTCTGAGGCCGAAAGTTCAAGAATCTTCATCCCCCTCCGGTGGTGCGGTTGCAAAACCTGAAACCGTCTGGAGCCGGCATGTTCGGCAAAC
>CAYYFU010000066.1:2387-3817 GCA_964471095.1 uncultured Pseudomonadota bacterium | reverse complement strand
TTGAGATCCTGTGCGGCGAGATCGCAGGCGGTTAAAATCTGTGGGGCGATATGCCGAAGCGGTATTTTCTTCGGAATACAAGGCCCAGGCGCCCCCGCCTCGTCGATATAATGAGCAGTCCCCTCATAAAGCCGTTGATAACAGGCGGCCAAGGCATCGACGGCGGCATCCCCGCAGCCCTTAACCTTGAGGGTATCCAGGATACGCATTGTCATACCGGTCTCTTCGGTCGGGAATTAAAAAGGTTGCGCGGTATTATCAATCGGTCATCTCGAACATCCCAAAGCTTGAGGCATCGTTCTTTCAGAGGGGAAGCATGCCAACATCCCGCCACGGCAGAACGCTGGCGACGGAACGTCGTTGACCTTCATCTCCCCCATAAACCACATACGCTTCTTCAGCCGGCTGTCCGGCAAGTTTTCGCCAAAAGTTGATATTCTGAAAATAGTCGTCCGCAATTGTCTGCCCCGACTTGATTTCCACCGGGATGAGCTTTTCCCCCACTTCAATGAGACAATCAATTTCCTTCCCCAACTTATCCTGCCAAAAAAAGAGATTCAGCGGTTTGGCATGGTGCAGGCGCCTTTTCATCATTTCGCTCATGACAAACGACTCAAAAATCCCCCCTCGCATGGAATGATGAGACAGTTCGTTAACCTGTGCGAGGCCCAGCAAATAGCAGACAAGGCCGGTGTCATAGAAGTATAGCTTGGGAGATTTTTTCAGCCGTTTGTTGAAGTTTTTATGATGGGGTTGGAGCAGGAAGACAAGAAAACTGGCCTCCAGGACTGAAAGCCAGCTTCGGGCAGTATTGTGGCTGATGCCGCAGTCGTTGGCGATTGAAGAAAGGTCGAGGAGCTGCCCGCAGCGACCCGCGCACAGGCGGAGGAAGCGGTGAAAACCGGCGAGATCACCGATGTTCTTCAGCGAGCGGACGTCCCGCTCTACATAGGTTTCGGAATAATTTGCGAGCCACTCCGTCGGCACGAGGGATCTGTCATAGATGGGGGGATACCCCCCCGTGAAGAGGAGCTCATCGAGGGTGTGGGGGAGAATTTTTCCGTTCGTCAGTTCTGCCAGTGAGAACGGCATGAGCCGGTGGAGGGAGATTCTTCCTGCCAGGGACTGGGAGATCTTTTCCATCAAGGTGAAATTTTGAGAGCCGGTCAGAATAAACAGTCCGGGCTTTTTCTCCTCGTCCACGATGACCTGAAGGTAGGAGAAGAGGGTGGGCACTCGCTGAACCTCGTCGAGGATTGCGCCGTCGGGAAATTGCCCTAGAAACCGCTTGGGATCATCTTCAGCGAAAGACCGGGTCTGCGGGTCCTCAAGGGAAACGTATTTTTTGCCCGGGAAAACCATCCGCGCCAACGTGGTTTTTCCGGACTGACGCGGCCCCAGGAGTGCAACCACAGGATACGCCTTGGTGG
>CAYYFU010000066.1:0-2377 GCA_964471095.1 uncultured Pseudomonadota bacterium | reverse complement strand
ATGGCCTTCCCCCTTCACCCCCCGTGGCGCGCCACCCCTCCTTTTACCAAAGTTGTTCACAATTAGGAGAACGATTATGACGTGTGAGTGAGATTTATTACTCGAATAACTCTTCTCCCGAGAAAAATCTCTCAATTTCCTTCTCTGCAGTCTCTTCACTGTCACTCGCATGGGCGATGTTCATCATTTTGCAGGTTTTTGGATCTTTGCTTCCATATTCTGCACAACGCAGCTTCGAGTTCCCGAGGTATCATAGAAGGAGAGCATAGGCAGTATTGGACAAATTGTCAATACGATTTACAATTTGTCCAACATCGGGGAAGGTCAGAATCCTCACCGAACGGGAGTGGAAGGGGATGGTCGATTGAACTGACGGGTTTGTCACTACCTCATCTGGCGACACAAGACCCCATTAGTCCCAACGGCTTTCAAATAATAATAAATTATTTCAATTAGTTAGCCTCGTCTTGCCCGCAGGATCCTTGGCATGAAAAATGCGTATATTTTGGCAAGATGTCCCACAAACGGCACCTTGTCCTGATTGCGTTGTTGTTTGCCGGGTTATCGGCGTCGGCCGATGAGGGGGATGCCCGCAGCCAAGGGAGGGTGCTGAAGCAGATCTATCCCAAAAAAAATCTAACCCATTTCCCACGAACCAAAGGGGATGTCGAAACCATCGCACGAAACTATCTCGATCAGGCCCAAATCATTCCTTGCCCCCTCACCAGCAGAGATCTTGGCACAAGAATCATCTCCCGCGTTCCGGAAAAACGCCTCAAGGACACCTGGTATCTGGTTTTTTATCAGCAGGAAAATGGGATTGAGGTTGACGGAACGCAGGTCAATCTGACCATCAAGAAAGTCGGGGGCAAGGCGAAGGTTGTTGCCGTGACGTTCGACGTGGCGCCTGACGCCAAGAACATTTCCACGTTCCCTCCGGCAACGTCGGACGAGATCCTGGAGCAGGCGCGAAACATCCTTATCGAAAACAATTTGACGCCTGACGCCGGTCAACTCACGATCGACCAGTACAAAATTCACAACATCGAGGGTGAGTGGCGATTGATGGCAGAGGTTCCTTATGATTTCTATCGGGTTTACATTGACGCGCGTACGCTGCAAGGATGGATGAAGGATGATCGGATTTTTTGGGAAGTCGCAGGCCATCTGGCGGGGCGTGGCGTCCTATTCGACTATCAGGACAATCTGGATCTCGATATCCTTGATTTGGCCCACCTGCGGGTCGTTAACGGGAGGGGAGAAGAGACTTATACCGATGAGTCGGGAAACTTTTCTCTCCCCGTCACCGGCCGTGGACTTTCAGCCGCCCTGAAAGGAAGATGGTCCACCGTCGTGAACGACGCCTTTCCCGGCGCCCCCGGACTGACGACCAGCGAGGACCGCCGCTCGTTGAAACAGAACACCGATCTCCTGTTCAATCCGGGAGACTCCGAAGAAGCAACGGCCCAAGTCAACGCCTATTACCACGTTACCTTGATCCATGACTGGCTTCGGGCGAGGGGGATCGGAGCAGAGATTGATCAATCGATCCCAACTCACGTCAATCTACAGGGAATGTGTAACGCCTACTATAACCCGGGCCGCACCAACCTGAATTTTTTCCGCGCGGTAACCGGGCAATGCACCAATGCGGCGATGGAGACCATTATCTATCATGAGTACGGCCACTTTGTAGACGACAGGATCGGTGGAATTTCCGGGCAGGGGATGAGCGAGGGATGGGGAGATCTGATTGCCGCCTTTGCCTCGGGTCGGCCGGTCCTGGGGCTAGGATTCTTTGACGACGAATTGAATGTCCGTACCGCCGACAATGATTACTGTTTCAGCCCATCTGATGAAATCCATACCCAGGGTCAGGCCTGGTCCGGGTTTGGCTGGCATTTGAGGGAAAATCTGATCGTGGCACTTGGCGAGGAGGAGGGGACGTCCTTGGCAGAGGAGCTGATCATCCCGGTTCTCTATACGAATCCAGCCGCGCCTGCCGGCGGTGTCCGGGAGGTGCTGATCCGGGATGATGACGATGGGGATCTGGACAACGGAACGCCCCATCAGGAGGCAATCCTCTCGGCCGCCTCGATGCATTGCCTCGACGATCTGGTCCCCCCCTCGGCGGTGACCGATCTGCAGGTTACCGCGGTCACGCAATCCTCGGTTGACTTGACCTGGACCGCTACCGGGGATGACGGGATGGACGGAACGGCATTTTTTTATAGCATCCGCAGATCAACAGAGCCGATTACCGAGGAGAATTTTTCATCAACAACCTTCGGGATATGGGGTGGGACACCTCCTTTACCCGCAGGAAGCAGTGAGGGCCGTACGGTTAATTGCCTGAGGGCCGGCACCACCCACTACC
>CAYYFU010000065.1:6146-7773 GCA_964471095.1 uncultured Pseudomonadota bacterium | reverse complement strand
CGACCGCATGCTCGTAGAGCAGTTTGGCGAATTCCGTCGAAAGGGCTTGCGCGAGTTCCAGCCGCGTGTTCTGGCTGAGGTCCGCCACCGCTTTTCCGTAGACTGAACGGGCTTTCTCGCGCGCCTCGGCCAACCCCTTGACGTAAGTTTCCTGATAGCCGACCACCGGCCCGTTGAATTCCCTCTCGGGAATCCCTTTCGATCCCTCGATTCTCGTCCGCCAAATCAGTTCTTCTATTCTGGAGAGCGGGATAAAACGGCTGAAGAGATCGGCCCCCCCGCTTCGCCCGCTGAATGGTCCGCCCGCGAAAATCCGGGGAGAATCAAACGCGAACGCATTCAGAAGGGTTTCGATGTAGACAACCCCTCCCAGATCCGCAACCCCGGGAGTGTCGCCATCGGGGATCAGCGCCTCCAGCAGGGCCGCAAGCGTTTCTCGAATCGCGGTGGGGTGATGGGCAAAGTCGTCGATCAGCCGGATCCCGCGTCCCGTCTCAACCAGTTCCTGACGTCGCTTGACCCCTTGAAAGGTCCGGAGACCCTCCTGAATTTCCTTGAGAGAAAGACCCAATTCCCGCAATACCCCGATGACCCCCAGGAGATTTTCCAGGTTATGCCGGCCGATCAAGGGACTGACCATCGTCCCTTCCGACCTTCCTTGAGTGAGCAGGCGGAACCGGGTTTGGGCCCCTAATTGAATTTCCTCGGCAGAGAATGTTGCCTCGGGATGAAGCCCAAAGGTGAGCCGACGGGCCGGCGTTTTCGGCAACAAGCCCGGATTTCGATTGGAATGATGGGCCATCAACAGCCCTTGGTTGGGCAGGATCGAGACTAACTTTTCAAAAGAAGTCATCAGGTGGGGGAGGTCCCGATAGATATCGGCATGATCAAATTCGATCGGATTCAAGAGCAGGATTTCAGGACGGTAGTGCAGGAATTTTGGCCCCTTGTCAAAAAAGGCGGTGTCATATTCATCTCCTTCCACGACAAACATCGTCCCCTGACCCCGCTGATAGGAACGGGAAAAATTCCTCAAGACACCGCCAACCAAAAAACCGGGCGATCGGTTCGAGGCCTGCAGGATCCAGGCGAGAAGACCGGTCGTCGTCGTCTTGCCGTGAGTCCCTGCCACCACAATCCGCTGACGATCTTTGAGAAAGAATTCATAAAGGGCGGCCGGCATGGAGAGGGTGGGAATATTCTTCCCCAGCAGGGCCGCCGCTTCCGGGTTTGTCTTGGAGACGGCGTTGCCGACGATCACCAGATCGGGAGTCGGTTCCAGATTTTTTTCCGAACACCCGCTGAACAGGGGGATCTTGAGTTGGGCCAGCTGGTCGCTCATCGGGGGATAGATGTTCTGATCCGAACCGGTGACCTCAAATCCGGATTCCTTCAACAACCCGGCTAGCGACCCCATCCCGGTCCCACAAATCGCGATCATGTGGGCCCTCTTCATTTCTGAATCAACTCCTCGTAAATGACGTCATGCAGGAGGGGGCGGAACTCCTTGATCCGGTCGTTTTGCGCGGTGGGATGAACGCGATTCGTCAGAAGAATCACATGAAAATCCTGTTCCAAATCGACCCAAACGGAGCAGCCGGTAAAACCAAGATGACCGATCGAATTT
>CAYYFU010000065.1:4427-6136 GCA_964471095.1 uncultured Pseudomonadota bacterium | reverse complement strand
GTGTCAACAGGGAACTTTCTCCGCGGACCCCCTTTTCAAATTCAATGAGGAAACGGTGCAGGTCATCCGCATGGGAGAAAAGTCCGGCATGTCCCGCGACGCCCCCCAGGGCATAGGCATTTTCGTCATCGACTTCTCCCCGCAGCAGCCGTTTCCGCCAAACTGAATTTTCGGTCGCGGCAAACCGTTGGGGGTCCGTTAGCGGTTCGTCATTGGTGCGAAAAAAAGTGTTCTTCAGTTCCAGGGGGCCGAGCTTTTCACGGAACAGCTGATCGAGCGGGGCGCCGAAGATCCTTTCCAGATAAACCCCCATCAGGATAAACCCCAAATCACTGTAGATTCTCTGATACGCGACCGGGACTTCGAGCGGTTCCTGAGAAATTTTGTCGACATACAGGGTGGCGCAGTTTCGTTTCCAGGCAGGCAGCCCGGAGGTATGTTTCAGGAGATGACGGATGGTGATCCGTTCTTTTCCCTCTTTCCCCAGTTCCGGGAGCTTTTTTGCCACGGTGGTATCCAGACTGAGGAGCCCTTCTTGACGGGCGAGGAGCGCCAATGTCGTGGTGGCAATCGGTTTAGTCAGCGAGGCGATATCAAACAAGGTCTGTTCCTGAATCGCCTCTTTTTTGGGTAAAAGAGTGGCTGCGCCGAAAAAGTGACGGTAGATAACATCCCCTTTTCGAGCGACGAGCAGGGAGGCGCCCGGGAAGATACCGGTCTCAATCGCTCGAGAGATCTCTTCGTCAATCCGTGACATTAGAGGGCCCTTTCAAGGATCAGCCGGCGCCCGGTAATCCGGCCCATCCCCCCATACGGGATCAAATGGGGTTTGGGACAATGGCCAAACCGGATCCCCCAGAGGATCGGACCGGAAAAATGTTGTAACCGGTCGCGAAAAACCTTTTCAATCGACGAAGGGAATGCTGTTTTTTTAAGTCGAAACGAGCCTAAAACGATCCCGCGCACTTTTCGAAATTTTCCTGCCTGTTCCAGTTGGGTGAGCAGTCGATCCACGGCATAAGGGGGTTCATCGGTATCCTCCAGAAACAGAATCGTGCCGTTCGTTTCAATCTCATCAGGTGTCCCCAACAGGGAGGCCAGAAGGGTCAGACAACCACCCACCAATCGTCCACGACAACGCCCCGGTCGAATGATTTTTTTGGCGATCAGCCTTTGCTGACGGAGCTTGGCCGGATCCTGAAGCATTCGGACCACTTTTTTTGCATACCTCTTGTCAACCAGATGGGAGGTGAGCATCGGGCCGTAAAGAGAAGGGAGTTGATGTCTTTGCCACAGCCAGACGAGCAGGACGGTCAGGTCACTGAAGCCGACGACGATCTTCGGAAAGACCTTTTGAAGTTTTGGGAGGAGCCGTTGGGTTCCGTACCCCCCCCGGGCAAAGAGGAGTGCCGCAATTTTCGGATCGGCAAGCCATCGCTGGAGTTCTTGAGACCGTCGTTGATCACTCCCGGCCAGGTAGCGGTGTTGAGAAACGATATCCTTTCGGAAATCGACCCGGAGACCCAAGCCTCGGAGGTTTCGGACAGCCCGCAAGAATCGACCTTGAGAAAAAGGGGCTGCGGGCGCGGCGATTCCCACCTTCGCATCTTTTTGAAGCGGTCTTAGTTGCATCCGGATCGACTAAAACTATAGGATTTTCAAAGGGATGTCCACAGAACGTTTCAGGCGGAGACGGTGGGGAAGAGTTT
>CAYYFU010000065.1:3762-4417 GCA_964471095.1 uncultured Pseudomonadota bacterium | reverse complement strand
AGGTACTTTACAGCATCCCGGACGGGGAGGATGGCGGTCGGTTTGCCCTCGCGGACGATCGGGATATGGCGATAACCCCCGACCGCCATCTGATTGAGGAGAGAGGCGAGGGTGTCGTCCTCGTCGAGGGTCATCGGATTGGGGGTCATCACCTCTTCGACCCGGACCTCCTTCGGCTTTCGCTGATTGGCAAAAATCTTGTTCAGGATATCCCGTTCCGTGATAATTCCCAGTACCCGGTCGCCGCTTTGGACAAGGGCGCAGCCGACCTTGTCCCGGTTCATCGCACGCACCGCCTCCAACGTGGAATCCTTTGGTTTGACGAAGATGGCCTCCCGAGGTTTCATTTTGCTGATCGGGTCCCACATCAGGACCTTTTCCAGCTCGGTGGTTGGAACGACCCCGTCGAGTGAGGAAAGATCTCCAGAGCAGGATTCGCAGTCATCAGTGCCCGGGATGTTCACTTTTCCGCAGTAAGGGCATTTCATAAGATCGTCCAAGTCTCGCCGGCATTGAAAAGATCCTTCAAGGTGCCGCGTCCCATCGTCTGCTGATATTGATGAACCTGATCTTCCAGCAGCCTCTCATAGGTCGGTTTTTCAACGGCACGGAATATACCAATTCTTCATACAGCAACTTTTTACCCCGTTACTCC
>CAYYFU010000065.1:1312-3752 GCA_964471095.1 uncultured Pseudomonadota bacterium | reverse complement strand
CCAATCGGGATCGGGAACTCCGGCAGTTCCATCCGGGAGAGCATAAAGGCATAAGAAGGGTCCGGGTTTTTTTCGTCATGAACCAGCAGGTCCTGTTCCGTGATCCCGTCCTTCCCCAAAGTCACCACCTCCAGACGGTTGCCATTCCAGCGGATCCCCTTGTCGCGGTTTTTCCCAAAAATCAGCGGTTTTCCTTGTTCCAGAATAAGGCAGTGTTCCGGCCGAATCTCCCGGTCGGTAACATTCTTGAAGGCGTCGTCGTTAAAGATAACGCAATTTTGAAAAATCTCGACCAGGGCGGTGCCGCGATGCTGGCCGGCGCGCAACATCGTTTGTCCCATATGAACCGTATCGGTATCCAGCGTTCTCGCAACAAAGCATCCCTCCGCCCCGATCGCGAAGGAGATCGGATTCAACGGATAATCCACGGACCCATGCGGCGATGATTTGGTTTTTTTGCCAAATTCAGAGGTGGGAGAATACTGCCCCTTGGTCAGGCCATAGATCCGGTTGTTAAAGAGGAGGATCTTAAAGTCGATATTGCGGCGCAACGCGTGGAGGAGGTGATTGCCTCCGATCGACAGGGCGTCTCCATCACCGGTCCCAACCCAGACGGAGAGCTCCGGCCGGTACGCCTTGATGCCGGTGGCGATCGCCGGGGCCCTCCCATGAATGGTGTGGAAGCCGTAGGTATTGACGTAATAGGGGAGTCGGGAGGAACAGCCGATCCCGGAGATAAAGACGTACTGCTCCCGCGGCACCCCCAGATCGGCCAACACCTTTTGGACCTGGGCGAGGATCGCATAGTCCCCGCAACCGGGGCACCAGCGGACATCCTGATCGGAGACAAAATCCTTACGCGTTAGCTTGGCACTGCTGCCGACTTCGGTTGCCATCGGGGCACCTCATGTTTGTGGAGCGTGTGTTCGACCCCTTCCACGATCTCCTGGATCGTAAAAGGTTGACCCTGCACCTTCGCAAGACTCTTGGCATCCACCAGAAAGCGGGCCCGGAGGAGCAGGGAGAGTTGACCTAGGTTCAGTTCGGGGACGACGATCGTTTCAAATCGGGAAAGGATCTCTTCAAGATTTTTCGGAAACGGATTCAAATAACGGAGATGGAGGCTCGAGACGGAATACCCCTTGCTCCGCAGGACGTCGACTGCGGAACAGATTGCCCCATGGGTCCCCCCCCAACCGACCAGCAGGAGGTCCCCTTTTTCGGGGCCATACAGCTTGGCGGGGGGGATATCGTCGGCAATCCGGGCAATTTTTTCGGCGCGGAGCCGGACCATCCGCTCATGATTTTGCGGGTCATAGCTGACATTCCCGGTGATATCCTGCTTTTCCAGTCCGCCGACCCGATGTTCCAGCCCCGGCGTCCCGGGAATCGCCCAGGGGCGGGCCAGCGTCTTTTTGTCGCGGAGATAAGGTTGGAAGCTTGCCGGATCGGTGGGATGCTGGATTTCGATCTTCGGCAACTGCTCAGGGTTCGGAATCAACCAGGGCTCAGAGCCGTTGCCCAGATAACCATCGGACAGATAGATCACCGGTGTCATGTATTTGACCGCAATCCGAAACGCCTCAATCGCCATCGTAAAACAGTCGGCCGGCGTCGCCGGGGCGAGGACGACCAAAGGGCTCTCGGAGTTACGACCGAACATCGCCTGCAGCAGGTCGGCCTGCTCGGTTTTGGTGGGGAGGCCGGTGGAGGGTCCGCCCCGCTGTACATCGATGATGACGAGCGGCAGTTCCACCATCACCGCCAGGTTGATCGCTTCACTCTTTAAGGCGAGACCCGGTCCGCTGGTGCCGGTCAGTCCCAACCCGCCGGCGAATGAGGCGCCGATCGCGGCCCCGGCTGCGGCAATTTCATCCTCCGCCTGAACGGTTTTAACCCCGAAATTTTTATGCCGGGAGAGTTCGTGCAGGATGTCTGAGGCCGGCGTGATCGGATAGCTGGCGTAGAAGAGGGTTTTGCCGGCGAGAGCGGAGGCGGCGATAAATCCGATCGCGGTTGCTTCGTTACCTGTAATATTCCGGTAACGTCCCGGGGCCAACCGGGCCTTGGCCACCCGGTAATGCTTTTTGAACACCTCGGCGGTTTCACCGAAATGAAAACCTGACTTCAACGCCTGGAGATTTGCCTTGGCGATCTCCGGGTTTTTCTGAAATTTTTTCTCGATCCACTGCAGCGTCAAATCGAGGGGACGGTCATAAAGCCAAAACATAAGTCCCAAGGCAAAGAAGTTCTTGCATCGATCCACCTCTTTTTTGGAAAGGGCGGTCTCCTTGAGGGCGGTGGCATTGAGGGTGCTGATCGGCAGTTTATAGACCTGGTATTTTGCCAGGGAGCCATCCTCCAGCGGGTTGGCGGTATAATTGGCCTTCTTCAGGTTTTGGTCGGTGAAGGCGTCGGCGTTGAGGATCAGGGTCCCCCC
>CAYYFU010000065.1:0-1302 GCA_964471095.1 uncultured Pseudomonadota bacterium | reverse complement strand
TCAAGTTTGCCTTGAGCGCCGCGGGGTTCATCGCCACCAGGACATCCGGGGCATCCCCCGGGGTCCTGATGTCGCGGGCCGAAAAATTGATCTGGAAACCGGACACCCCGGCCAGACTCCCGGCGGGGGCACGAATCTCGGCCGGATAATCAGGCAGGGTGGAGAGGTCGTTGCCGACCACCGCCGTGGTGCTGGTAAACTGCATCCCGGTCAGCTGCATCCCATCGCCGGAGTCACCGGCAAATCGGATCACGACACTCTCTTTATTCTCCACTTCCTTATGATGAATGGGATCGGACATTTAAGCTCCCTCCCGGGAGCGCTGGACCTGATGCGGATCGGGAGGAAGATTGTAAATCTCGCAAGGAAAATGTTCTGCAAGATATCGAATCACCGCCTTGACCGAGAGAACCCCCTCCACTCCTCCTTGCCGGTTGACGATCGGGATATGGCGGTAACCTCCCTGGCTCATCATCCGGATCGCCTCCGAGACGGGGCTTTCCACCGAAAGGGTCTTCGGTTTTGGGGTCATCACCTCACCCACCTTGGTACGGGGATCCAGTCCTGGCTCGATCACCCGGGTCATCAAGTCTCGCTCCGTAAAAATTCCAGCCCGTTTCCCCTGATTCTGCACCACGACGCAGCCGTTCTTCTCCTTCACCATCAGGGCGACCACCTGGGTCAGGGTCGTTTCGCTTTGCACCAGACAGGGGACTTTAGGCTTAAGCGCCTGAACTTTTTCATTTTTTAAAGCTTCGCCCAGATCTCTCTTCATCATGATAACCTAATCCCAATGGTGATTTGATGTCAAACGAGTCGCGGAGCCCCAAGATTGACTTCGGAATCCGCTCGTGCGAGCGTATGATCCATAGATGGATGCAAAAGTAAAGCTGATATCGCGCAGGTCGATGACGCTCGCGGAGCGGCTCTATCTCTTCTCGATCCTTGCCGGACTTTGGATTACGCTGCGGCACTTTTTAAAACATTTCTTCCGGTTGGAGAGGATTCCGACCTTCGAATATCCCGAACAACCGAAGCCGATCCCGGACGGGTACCGCGCCGAGCACCGGCTGATGAAGCGTCCCGATGGAACAGTCCGATGCACCTCCTGCATGCTCTGCGCGACCGCCTGTCCCGCCGATTGCATCGAGATCGTGGCAAAGGGAAACCCCGACCCGCAGATCGAGAAACAGCCGGAGCTGTTTAACATCAATCTGTTGCGCTGCGTTTTTTGCGGATTGTGCGTTGAGGCCTGTCCGGTCGATGCGATCCGGATGGACACGAAGAAGATCGACATGGCCG
>CAYYFU010000064.1:0-7880 GCA_964471095.1 uncultured Pseudomonadota bacterium | reverse complement strand
GTTGGAGCGGGAGTATAACCTGGCGTTGGTCACCTCCGCCCCCACGGTGGCGTTTCGGGTGAAAACGATTCGGGGGTGGCTGACCGTCGACAACCCGCAAAAACTCCCCTCCGAGCAGGAGATTGAGGAGATGCAGGAGCCGATTTTGAAGGTCCAGATCCATCTTCCGACGAATTATGTCGGGGCGATCATGCAGCTCTGCGCGGACCGGCGGGGTCTGCAGCTCAAGATGGATTACCTGACCCCCGAGCGGGTCCTGCTGGTCTATGAACTTCCGTTCTCCGAGATCATGTTCGATTTTTATGACCGGTTGAAATCGATCTCCCAGGGATATGCCTCGCTCGACTACGAATTTTTAGAGTGGCGTACCGCGGATCTGATCCGTCTCAATGTTTTGGTCAACAACGACCAGGTCGATGCCTTTTCCGTGATTCTGCACCGGGACAAGGCGGCGATCCGGGGGAGGGAGATCGTGGAAAAATTGCGCCAGGCGATCCCGCGCCAGCTCTACGATGTCGCGATTCAGGCGGCGATCGGCGGGAGGATCATCGCCCGGGAGACGGTCAAGGCGCTGCGCAAGAATGTGACCGCCAAGTGCTACGGCGGAGATATCACGCGAAAACGGAAGTTGCTGGAAAAACAAAAAGAGGGTAAGAAAAAGATGAAACAAGTTGGGTCGGTCGAGATTCCGCCGGAGGCGTTCATGGCGGTTCTGAAGGTGGATTGATGGAGCCGGAAAAGAAAAAAGGGAAGACGCGGGAATATATTGAGTCGCTGTTGGTGGCGCTGTTGATCGCCTTTTTTGTCCGTTCGTTCGGGATCGAGGCGTTCAAGATCCCATCCGGCTCGATGATCCCGACCCTGATGATCGGCGATCATATCTTTGTGAACAAGTTTATCTATAGCCTGCGGGTTCCCTTTACCAAGAAGCGGATTGCCCATTTTCGGGATCCGGAGCGGGGCGAGGCGATCGTCTTTATCTACCCGATCGATGAGGGGAAGGATTTTATCAAAAGGGCCATCGGCCTGCCGGGAGACCGGATCCGGTTGGTCGGGGATGAGGTTTATGTCAACGGCCGGCCGCTACTTCGAACTTCCCTCCAAACGGAGCCGGGGCAAGATCGGGAGGCCTCCCGGATCCAGCTGATGCGGGACGCCAATGCCAATTCGACCGGTGTGGCGACGATCCCGTACTTTCCGGACTGGGAGGAATTTACCTTTTACTCAGAACAGGTGGGAGAGGTGAGGCATCTGGTCCAGTATGACAGCTACCGATCTTCCGATGAGCGGGAAATCGTTGTGCCGCCGGGGCATCTCTTTGTGATGGGGGATAATCGGGACAACTCCTCCGACTCGCGCGACTGGGGGTTTGTGCCGCTGGAGAACGTGAAGGGGAGGGCACTATTCGTCTGGCTCTCGATCGATTTTGACCGAAAGACCTTGCGTTGGGATCGATTCGGAAAATGGATCAGATAAAGGCTTGACAGCCACCGATCATTTCGTTTACAAGCCCTTTTTTAATGACTGCACAAAAGGTCGTTAAAAAAACCGCTCCCCGCCACGGCAGGGGGCGTTTTTTTTTACCCAAAGACCTGCTAGGGATTCAAGAACTCTCCAGAGAACAGATCGTTCGGATCCTTGACCTTGCCAAGCAATATAAGGCGGGGCAAGGGGCTCAGCCGCTCAAGGGAATATCGGTCATCAACCTCTTCTTCGAGCCCTCCACCCGGACCCGGACCTCATTTGAATTGGCCGCCAGGAAGTTGGGGGCCTCCATGATCAACATGAGTCCCCAGACCTCGAGCCTGACCAAGGGGGAGAGCCTCAAGGATATGGTAGAAAATCTCGAGGCGATGCACCCGGACCTGCTGGTGGTCCGGCATGCGGCGAGCGGCGTCCCCGGGCTGATCGCCTCCTATACCCATGCGGGGGTGATTAACGCGGGGGATGGCTCGCATGAGCACCCCACCCAGGCGTTGCTCGATCTGTTCACGGTGCAGGAGATTTTGGGAAGAATCACCGGGATTCGAATCTTGATTGTCGGGGATCTGGCCTACAGCCGTGTCGCCCGCTCGGATATCTATGGATTTTCAAAGTTAGGGGCCAAGGTCACGGCGATCGGCCCGGCAACCCTGATTCCACCAGGCCTGGAAAGTCTTGGTTGTAACGTATCGACTGATCTGAAGGGAAACCTGCCGCAGGCCGACGTGATCATGTTGCTCCGGATTCAGCGGGAACGACAGGAGTCACTCAACTTCCCCAGCTTGGCGGAATATACCCATTTTTACGGGCTGACCAAAGACTGCCTCCCGCTGATCAAAAAGGGGGCGCTGGTGATGCACCCCGGCCCGATCAACCGGGGTGTTGAAATCGATCCTGAAATCGCAGACAACTTGCTCGGCCCCTCCGCCCCCCGTTCCGTCATTTTAAATCAGGTGGAGAATGCGACGGCAGTCCGGATGGCGGTCTTGTCACTTTGGGGGCGTCAGGGGGTGAGGTCTTGAAAGTACTGATTCAAGGGGGTCACCTGATTGATCCTGCCACTCATCGGGACGGGATCTTCGATCTTCTTGTCGAAAACGGTTCGATCGCCAAAATCGGAAAGTTCAAGTCACCTGCCGACCGAATCATCGATGCGAAGGGACTGATTGTTTCTCCCGGGTTCATCGATCTCCATACCCATCTGCGAGAGCCGGGTTACGAATATAAAGAAGATATCGAATCGAGGACCGCCGCCGCGGCAGCCGGCGGCTTCACAACGGTTGTCTGCATGGCGAACACCCAACCGGTCAATGACAACGCCGTGATCACCGAGTTTATTCGGGAACGGGCGGCCCGGGTCGGCAAGGTCAACGTGTTGCCGGTGGGGGCGGTTTCCCACGGTCTGGAGGGGAAAGAACTGGCCGATATCGGCCAGATGGCGGAGGCCGGGATCGTGGCAATCTCCGATGACGGAAAGACGGTGATGAACAGCGCCCTGATGCGGAAGGCGATGCAATATGCCCGTGGATTCGGCCTTCTGGTGATCAGCCACTGTGAGGATGAAACCCTGTCGGGAGAGAATTCGATCAACGAGGGGCTGGTCGCGACGGAATTGGGGCTTCCCGGCTCTCCCAATGCCGCTGAGGAATTGATTATCGCGCGTGATATCGCCCTGGCCGAGTTGACCGGGACGCGACTCCATGTTGCCCACCTTTCCACCCGCCTTGGGCTGGAGCTGGTTGCGGCAGCCAAAAAACGGGGGGTGAAGGTTTCTTGTGAAGTGACCCCACATCATCTGACCATGACGGATGAGGCGGTTCGTGGTTACCGGCGGAATGCCAAGATGCGCCCGCCGCTCCGCGCCGAGGTGGATCGGAAGGCACTCCTCAAGGGGCTAAAAAACGGCACGATCGATGCGATTGCAACCGACCATGCCCCGCATGCCAGCTTTGAAAAAGAGGTCGAGTTTGTTCGGGCCGCCAATGGGGTGATCGGGATGGAAACCGCCCTCCCGGTGACCCTCAAGGTGGCTGCGGAGGCGGGACTGACATTAAAAGAGGTGATTCATTTGCTCTCCACGGGGCCTGCAAGGATCTTGGGTTTTTCCCAAAAGGGGAGTCTTGCGGTCGGGTGCGATGCCGATCTGACCCTTTTTGATCCAGGTGAAGCGGTGACGATTGATGAAACCAAATTCCGCTCCAAGGCGAGAAACACACCGTTTCATGGTTGGAAACTGAAGGGGAAGGTCCGTTACACCACGGTTGGAGGGCGAATTGCCTACGAATCCTAAAAAGAAGGCGTGGCTGGTTTTAGAGGATGGCCTCGCTTTTGAAGGATTTTCTTTCGGGGCCGGCGGGGAGGGGATCGGTGAGGTTGTTTTCAATACGAGTCTGACCGGTTATCAGGAGATCCTGACCGACCCTTCCTACAAGGGTCAGATTGTCGTGATGACCTATCCCGAGATCGGGAACTACGGCGTGAACCCGGAGGATGTGGAATCGTGGCGACCGTTTGTCGAGGGGTTCGTGGTCCGTCACTATAATCCGCTTTTTTCCAATTTTCGGGGGCAACAAGACTTGGGGCATTATCTCGCCCGGTACCGGATCCCGGGGATTGAGGGGATCGATACGCGGGCCCTCACGAAACACCTGAGAGATCAGGGCGCAAAGATCGGAATTGTCTCAACAATTTGTACAGACAAGAAACAACTCTTAAAGAAGATTCGAGGGGGTCCGAGCCTGGTGGGTCGAGATCTGGTGAAAGAGGTCAGTTGTAAAAAATCATATCAATGGACGGAAGGAGTTTGGAAAAATCCCCCCAACCCCCCTTTGTCAAAGGGGGGCAAGGGGGGATTTAAGGTCATCGCCTACGACTTCGGTATCAAGCGCAACATCCTTCGCAATCTGTTGGATGCAGGATCTCACGTAACCGTGGTCCCGGCGACAACCCCGGCTGAGGAGGTCTTGCGGCAAAAACCGGACGGAGTCTTCTTGTCCAATGGCCCGGGGGATCCGGAACCGGTCCATTATGCCGTCTCCAATATACAAAAAATATTAGGGAGGGTCCCGATCTTCGGGATCTGTCTGGGGCATCAACTCTTGGGACTCGCCCTGGGCGGGAGGACCTATAAGCTTAAATTCGGGCATCATGGTGGAAACCAGCCGGTGATGGACCTGCAAACGAAAAAGGTTGAGATCACCGCCCAGAACCACGGGTTTGCGGTCGATACGGATTCCCTGAAGGGACGGGCGGAGCTAACCCACGTGAATCTGAATGACCGGACGGTCGAGGGGCTGCGGCTGACAAAGGTGCCGGCATTTTCGGTCCAATATCACCCCGAGGCGTCACCGGGCCCGCATGATGCGAATTATTTATTTGGGAGGTTTGTGGAAATGATGAGGAGGGGGTTGTGATTCAATTATCCGACATTACGGCGGCACAGGAACGACTGAAAAAATTTCTCTTTTTGACGCCGCTGGAACGCTCCTCCGAGCTGGAAGACGGACGCGGACTGATTCTTTATTCCAAGCTGGAGACTTTGCAACGAACTGGATCGTTCAAGATCCGCGGGGCGTTGAACAAGATCCTCACGCTGTCAACCGAGGAGAGGAAGCGTGGGGTCATTGCCGCCTCGATGGGGAATCATGCCCAAGGAGTAGCGCTGGCGGCCAAACTCGCGGGGATCCAGGCGACGATCGTCATGCCGGCCTCCGCCCCGTTGGTCAAGCTGGAGAATACCCGTTCGCTGGGGGCCCAGGTGCTGGAACAGGGGCATTCTTTTGAGGAGAGTCTGCGGGAGGCCGAGCGGCTGTCTACGGAGAAAAAGCTGGTCTTTATCCCTGCCTTTGATGACGAGCAGGTCATTGCCGGCCAGGGGACGATCGGCCTGGAGGTCTTGAAGCAGCTCCCTTCGGTCGATGAGATTGTTGTTCCGATCGGCGGCGGCGGGTTGATTGCCGGTATTGCGACGGCGGTCAAGGGGATGAATCCGAAGGTCACCGTGACCGGTGTCCAGGCGGCCAATCGGACTCAAACCTTCGCCGACGGAATCCGGGTTCACGCCCCGGGAAAAATCTGCCAGGAGGTCATCCGGCGCACGGGCGACCAGATCGGCGAGGTGGGTGACGACTAGATTGCCCAGGCGGTTTTGACCTTGATGGATCGGTCCAAGGCGGTGGTGGAAGGGGCCGGCGCCACCACGCTCGCCGCGGTTCAAAAGCGGAAGAACGGGAACGGGAAAAATATTGTGCTTATTTTGAGCGGCGGCAACATCGATTTCACCCAGATCTCGCGGATCTTGAACCGGGGGCTCGCCCAGATGGGGAGAATCGCGAGGATCGTGGTGCTGGTTCCCGACGTGCCGGGCCAGTTGGCCGCGCTGCTGAATATCATTAAAGAGGAGGGGGCCAATGTCCTGGAGGTCGATCATGACCGGGCCTTTTACTCGGGACCGGTCAACTGTACCCAAGTCAAGGTCACCTTGGAGACGCGAGGGAAGAACCACATCCATTCGATTGTAAAAAAAATGGAGAAGGCCGGTTATCGAGCAGAGGCCGTTTGAATGCCAAAAAGGACGGATATCAAAAAAATCATGATCATCGGCTCCGGACCGATTGTCATCGGTCAGGCCTGCGAGTTTGACTACTCCGGAACCCAGGCCTGCAAGGCGCTCCGTTCGGAAGGGTTCGAGGTGGTTCTGGTTAATTCGAACCCGGCCACGATTATGACCGACCCGGAGTTCGCCGATCGGACCTACATCGAGCCGCTCGTGCCGGAAGTTTTGGAAAAAATCCTGGAAAGAGAACGGCCGGAGGCACTGTTACCGACCCTCGGCGGTCAAACCGCGTTGAATTTAGCCGTCACCCTCGCCGAAGCCGGCGTTCTGGATCGACTCGGGGTGGAGTTGATCGGTGCCAAACTGCCGGCGATCCAGAAGGCGGAGGACCGGGAGCTCTTTAAAGCGGCGATGGAAAAGATCGGTCTGGAGATGCCCCAAGGGGCGTTTGCCCATTCCCTGGAAGAGGCAAAACAGGTCGTTGCGAAGACCGGTTATCCCGCCATTATCCGGCCTTCCTTCACGCTCGGCGGGGCGGGTGGAAACGTGGCCCAAAATGAGAGGGAGTTTTTGGAATTTACCGCGTGGGGGATCGCCTCCAGTCCGATCCGTCAGATCCTGATCGAGGAATCGATCCTGGGATGGAAGGAGTACGAGCTCGAGGTGATGCGGGATGGAAAAGATAATGTCGTCATTATCTGTTCGATCGAAAATTTCGATCCGATGGGGGTGCATACCGGGGATTCCATCACGGTCGCCCCGGCACAAACCTTGACGGATAAGGAGTATCAGAGAATGCGGGATGCCGCGATGGCCGTCATTCGTGAGATCGGGGTCGATACCGGCGGTTCCAATATCCAGTTTGCGATTGACCCAAAAACAGGGCGGATGGTGGTGATCGAGATGAATCCGCGCGTCTCCCGAAGTTCGGCGTTGGCCTCCAAGGCGACCGGTTTTCCGATCGCCAAAATTGCCGCCAAACTGGCGGTCGGCTATACCCTGGATGAAATTTTAAACGATATCACGGGGACAACGCCGGCCTCTTTTGAGCCGACGATCGACTATGTCGTGACCAAGATCCCCCGTTTTACCTTTGAAAAATTTCCGTAAACGGATCCCCGGCTGACGACCCAGATGAGGTCGGTCGGGGAGGTGATGGCGATCGGGCGGACCTTTCAGGAGTCATTGCAAAAGGCAATCCGGTCTTTGGAAATCAATCGATATGGGTTTGAAAATCCCCTCATCCCCCCTTTGTCAAAGGGGGGGCAGGGGGGATTTATTCGCAAAAAATTGCAGACCCCAAATCCGGACCGGCTTTGGTATGTGGCGCAGGCGTTCCGGAACCGGTTTTCCGTTGCCAAGGTTCACCGGCTGACGGCGATTGATCCCTGGTTTCTTTATCATATCCGGGAGATCGTAAAGGCCGAGGAGTCGCTGAAGCGCTCCCGCAATCTCCCGAAAGCCCTTCGCGACGCGAAGGTCATGGGATTCTCCGACCGACGGATTGCGTCCCTTTGGAAAACCGATGAGACGGCGATCCGGCGGTTTCGCAAGAAACATGGGATTATCCCGGTGTTCAAGCGGGTCGATACCTGCGCCGCCGAGTTTCAGGCAAAGACTCCCTATCTTTATTCGACCTATGAATCGGAGGATGAGGCGGAGCCGAGCGGGCGAAAAAAGGTGATGATCCTGGGGGGAGGGCCCAATCGAATCGGACAGGGGATCGAGTTTGATTACACCTGTGTCCAGGCCAGTTATTCCCTCCAAGAGGAGGGGTGCGAGACGATCATGGTGAACTGCAATCCGGAGACCGTCTCGACCGATTATGACACTTCCGATCGGC
>CAYYFU010000063.1:0-8031 GCA_964471095.1 uncultured Pseudomonadota bacterium | reverse complement strand
TGTCGGACCATCTCAACTCCTCCACCGCGCATCAGGCGGGCCAGATCGTCGTGACCGGGCCGTTTCTCTCGACCACCGGAACGAACGTTGAAGAGATCCTGGTCGCCCTCGACCGCCGGCTTAATGATTTCTATGCGAATCAGAATGAATTTTTGGATACGGAGACCGCGGCGCGCGAGACGGCCGATACGACCCTTCAAACCAACATCAATGCCGAGGCGAACACGCGGTCCAGTGCCGACACGACGTTGCAAACCAATATCACTAACGAGGCGAATGCCCGATCAAGTGCCGATACGACGCTACAGGCCAATATTAACACAGCCCAAACAACCGCCAACACCGCAGTTACCAATGCGGCGACGGCACAATCGACAGCGAACACGGCGGTGTCGAATGCGGCGGCGGCCCAATCGACAGCAGATGGGAAGGTCTCAAAGAGCGGGGATACGATGACGGGAAATCTCAATATCCAGCGAAGCGATGGGGCCCAGGATATCAACGTTAACATTGGAGATGGCATTATTAACAACGACACGGACCTAACCGTAGAAAGCGACGTCTCGGTAGGAGATGATCTATCGGTCGCGGATAATCTATCGGTAGGTGGTTCCATGTCTTTGGGCGGAACGTCACGTTCCGCTTGGCCCGGATTTCAAAGTACCTATAGAAACAATGCGACTTTAACGATACCGAGTAATCCAAATACATCATCGGATTGCAGTTGCGGCGGCGCTTGCTGGTGCAACCTATCCGTCAGTTGTGATGCCGGAGATGTTCTTTTAGGATGCAGCGGTTATTATGATCATGTTTGTTGGGGGGATAAAACCTGTAACCTTCAAGGGGCCGTACCCTCCGGGAGGACATGCACCGTAACGGCGGCTCAGGGCGCCAATCTTGGTGAATCGACTGAGCTGAGGGCCTATGCAATTTGTGGGAGTCCTTATTAACTGGACGGAGGTGTCTATGAAATACTTACGGCGTAAAATTCAATGCTTGCTATTTGTTTTTATTGTCCTTCCTTGCTTGCCGGCTTGGGGTCAATCGGAAGGCACTTCGCGTTCACCCACTCCGGATGCAGTTGAGGGAGAGCGACAGCCGGATGGAAAGATAATTCTCTGGCGTGACGACGATGCGGTTCGTACAGATCAGCCGACGAGTGAGCATCAGGAAGAGTCCAGTCAACAACGGTCGATTGAGAGAAAAAATTCGGTGCCAGGGACGCCTGAAACGCCATGAAAAATAAAAAGCTATTATTGTTATGAATCTCTGTTGCTTAAGGATGACGGTGCTTATGAGAGGGGTGATCAAAAATCCAGACTCCAATAATGCCGATGAGTCCAATGGCACCAAGGATGATAAAAGAGATCGGAATTTCATTCATTTTCAAGTCTCCCTTCCAGGTAATAAGCAAACAGAAACAAGAATGAGGCAACAAGGATTCCTGAAATGATGACAGTCAAATTTAGTAAATCTTTCGAAAAAATGTTTCCAATAACGGCAACAGCCGCAACGATTTTGGCGATGTCATATAGAAATTTGGACGCGCTTCTACGTTGGACCTCATTCATAGCTATTAAGGTTAAGGGAGGTTCTATTAAAATTCAAGCCCTTCTTTTCTTCTTCCTGTTCCTTATCCTTTCAACGCTTGCTCAAGCCCAAACCACCGTCCCCCACTACCTCAACTTCCAGAGCGTGGTGACGGATGACGGCGGGAATCTGGTGACTGCGCCGTTCATCGATCTGGAGTTCCAGGTCCTGGACGGGACGGGGGACCTTCTCTATTGGGAGCGGCAGGAGTCGGTGCAGGTGGTGAACGGGGTGATCAATGTGATGGTGGGGGAAGGGAGTGTGCCGGGATCTTCCCCCAAGGCCCCGACCGGGGGGATCCCGCCCTCGGCCCTCGATCCGACGGAAGGAACCCATTCCCTCCGTGTCAAGGTGGGGAATAACAGCTGGCAGGAGGATCTGGAACTGCTCTCGACCCCCTATTCGATCTGGGCCGAGAAGGCCTTGAGTATCGTCCCCAACTCGATCGGGAGCGAGGAGATCAAGGACGGGTCGATCCAGCTGAAGGATCTGGAACCGGGCATTGCCTTCTCCAATCTTTCCGGTCAGGCGACAGAGTCACAGATCCCCTCGACCTTCACCACTGATCTGGAACTGTCGGACCATCTCAACTCCTCCACCGCGCATCAGGCGGGCCAGATCGTCGTGACTGGGCCGTTTATTTCCACCACCGCAACGACGGTGGAGGAGGTGCTGGTGGCGCTCGACCGGAAACTGAATGACTTTTATCTCAATCAAAATGAGTTGAGGGAAAGTGCCATTGCAAGCCTTCAAGGTCAGTTTAGTACGTCAAGTACAACCCTCACGACACTCCAAAATCAACTGACCCAGGAGACGGCAGACCGCCAATCGGCAGACACAGAGACCGGTCTTGCCATCCCTCCCATCGGCACGATTATGCCGTTCTATGATTTCAACGGCCTCGTGACATTCGATACGAACCACTGGAGATACTGTGACGGTTCGGTTTTGAATTATCCCTCGAGCCCCCTGCATGGTCAGACGCTGCCTGATCTCTCCAACCGTTATCTGGTGGGGTTTGGGAATGAAGGGGCTCGTGATATAGGTTCAGCGGGGTGGGATACGACGGCGGTCGGGAATGCGGGTCATCAAATTGACTTGTCGCACTCGCATACCGTTGATATACAATCATTCCCCTCATCCTCTGACGGGTTACATGGCCACACTGTTAATTCACACACACACGGCGTTGGCACCTATCAGTTTGTGACAGCGAGCTTTCTGGATCTGTTTGGAGGGGTTCTGGTTATGTATGATGCCAGCGGCAACAACATTTCCTTGAATGGCAGTATGAGCACTGATCTTGCGAGTGGCTATGATCGTGTTGTTAGGTGGGCTTCCTTAAGCGGACCAGCCTTTCAGAATTTTTATACAACAAATGGCGCAGGCACCTCTGCCGAATCTTCTCCTGGCACTAATGAGCAAGGGGCTCATTCACATATGATAGATCCTCCTGATACAACCTCAACAACAGCTGGTTCAACAACACCTATTCAGCCGAGGTCGATTCGGGTGCGATATATCATAAGGGTCAAATGAGAAAAGACTCAAGGCTCAAGGCTCAGGGTTGGTTGGTTTCCCTCAGTTTGGTCATTACCCTTTCCTCCTGCGCCGGTTCGCGGCAGGCGATGAGGCCCCGGCGGGCGCCGGAGGCGAAGCTGGAGGCGGTGCAGTTCCGGTTTGCCCAATGGTCGGTCGCGCCGGATCAACTGATGATCCTCGAGAAGAATGCGGAGATCCTCAAGTCGCACGACGACGTCCGGATCATGCTCACGGGGCATACCGATTCGGCCGGCCCGGAGGGGTATAACCTCTACCTGGGTGACCGGCGCGCCCGGTCGGTCATGAGCCGGTTGCAGGGGCTCGGGATCGATCCCCGTCGCGTCACGGTTATCAGCCGAGGCGAGGCGGAACCGGTTTCCTCCAATGCGACGCATGAGGGGAGGGAGAGGAACCGTCGCGTGGAATTCTCCCTCCGCTAGGAATGAAACTGCGGTTTCTCATATTTTTCCTCTTGCTCAGCCCGCCTGGCTGGGCCGGGTCGCTGGCGGTGATCCCGCTGCAGAACCCCGACCTCTCCGGGCGCCAGCCGGGGAAACTGGAGCGTCTGATCCGCCGCGAGGCAAAAAAGACCGGAACGTCCCTCGTCGCAACGCGGGACATTCAGAAACAACTGCGGGTCCTGGATCATCTCCTGGAAGAGGAGCTTCAAGCGGCCTGGAACGATTATTATTCGTTGAGCGCGGAGTCGGCCCGCTTGAAAATCGCGGGGCGCGAGGATCTGGAGGCGCTGCTGCTGGGGGCGACGATCGCGAGTGCGACGGGCGAGCAACGCGCCATGCGGGACCAGTTTCTCAAAATCCTGCGGATCGATCCGCAGACGAGTTTAAGTCCGGAGAAGTTTTCGCCGACGGTCATGAAATTTTTCGAAAACCTTCGCAAGGAAGTCGGGATGGAGACCGGCCTGACCCGCCGCCCCGCCCGTCATCTGAAAAACGGGTTCACCCTCCGGGAAACGTTATTGGAGGCGTGGGAGGGGCGGCTGATACGGTTTGCCCGACGGGCCGGGTGGGACGAGCTATTGCTGGTCGGGATCGAACCGATCGGATGGAACTACAAGGTCTTCGGCCATCTGCTCGCCGTCCGCGGAGACAGGCCGTCCGGACACTTTCGGGCGGAGATCAAGCATCTGCGAGACCTCCCGCTGGCGGCACGGGTGATCGTCAGGGAACTCTTGTCTACCGACACTGCACCCGGTGCGGTTCCCGATCAAAATGAGCGACACAGCGGACGTGGGCTCCGGAACGGATCTCCGCCCGGGTGGATGCCGTCAGGTTCTTCGGCCCATGAGTGACGGCGATCTGGTGGGTTCCCGGCGCAATTTTCAGGCGCATCACGGGGCTTTCCCGACGCCCCTGGCGGTCGATCGAAACATAACCCCACGGGGCAACCATCACGCTCAAAAAAGTTCCCGGCGTTGCCTCGGAGGGAGAGGTCTTGGCGCCCGCTGCGACTGACGTTGGTTGGTTTGTCCCGGCGGTGGGCGGACTTGCGACCCGAGCCGACAGCCACCAGAGCAAACTTCCGGACACCAGGAGCAAAAGGACGGCGCCAACGAGGATCTTTTGGCGATAAGGGATAATTTTTTTTCGCCAGTTGGCTAACTGCTGTAAGCGGGAGGAGCGGGCCACAAAGACGCGGGCGGTATCGCGCGGGACCGCCACGGAAAGGGTCCTCTCGATCTTCTGGATTGTATCGATCCTCCGCCGGTCCTGCTGGATCTCTTTGCCAAAGAGGTGTTCCAGATATTGCGCTAGTTGGGCGTGACCGGCCAAAAGGTTTTGGCGGGCAGCAAACTGGGTGAGCGCCTCGCGGAACGCCGCCGCCGTCGGGGACCGGCCTTCAGGGTTTCGGGAGAGCGCCTTCAGAATGATTTCCTTCAGTTCGGAAGGGATCTCATCCTGGGGCTCAAAGGCGACGGCGGACTTCCGGATCCGGTCCAGCGTCTCGATATCGGAGTTCCCCCCAAAGAGCCGACGGCCGGTCAGGGTCTCAAACAGGACAATCCCCATGGAAAAGAGGTCGCTCGCCTGACTGATCTCGTCCAGATTGGCCTGCTCGGGCGACATGTAGGAGAACTTTCCCTTGTGAACGCCCGAGACGGTTTCGGTCGATCGCATTGCCGCCTTGGCAATCCCGAAGTCGGTCAGTTTCACCGCGCCGTCAAACGAGACCAGGATGTTCTGCGGGGAAATGTCGCGATGGATGATCTTGAGCGCCTCCCCCCGGTTGTTCTTCTTGCCATGGGCGTAAGCCAGTCCCTCCAGCGCCTCGGTGAGGATCAAGAGGGCGATTTCCGTCGGGATCCGTCTCCCCGTCTGCCGCGCCTGATCGGACAGTTTTCTCAGATCGATGCCATGCACGTACTCCATGGCGATATAGTAATCGTTCCCTTCCTTGCCCAATTCATAGATCTGGACGATATTGGCGTGGTTCAAGAGGACCGCGAGCTTCGCCTCGTCGATCAGCATGGTCAGGAATTCCTGGTTGGCGGACCATTGGGGCAGGATCTTCTTGATGACGACTTCCTTTTCGAACCCTTCGGCGCCGTAGAGTTTGGCGAGAAAGATCTCCGCCATCCCCCCCTGGGCGATCTTGTCGATCAGCAGATATTTTCCAAACCAGACCGGTTGCTGGGTCACAAAATTATCCCTCTGTGATGCCGTATTCCTTGATCTTCTTGAAGATGGTGGAGGTAGCGATCCCCAGCTGGCGGGCGGCGGCCGCCTTGTTCCCGCTGGTTTCCTTCAGGACCTTGAGGATCATCTCCTTTTCCATCGCGTCGATGGTCCGGGGTTCGCGGTTTTCCTCCGAGATGGCATGCGGCAGGAAGACGATCTGTTCCGGACCGATCGTCTGGTCGCTGGCGATCAGGGCGGCGCGGAGCATCACGTTCTTCAGTTCCCGCACGTTGCCGGGCCAGAAATGATTTTGGAGTTTGGCAAGCGCCGGCTCGGTGATGGAAGGCGGAAGGCCGGGTCTCATCTGGTCCAGAAAAAAATCGACGAGCAGCGGGATATCCTCCCGCCTTTGGCGGAGCGGCGGGATCTCGATCGGCATCACGTAAAGACGGTAATAGAGGTCCTCGCGAAAGCTTCCCTTCTTGACCTCTTCAGGGAGGTTGCGGTGGGTCGCCGCCACGACGCGGCACTTGACCGCAATCTCCTCCTCTCCCCCCACCCGGCGGAGTTTCTTGGCCTCCAGGGCCCGGAGCAGTTTGGATTGGACATCCAGGGAGAGCTCCCCGACCTCATCCAAAAACAGGGTTCCTCCGCGCGCCTGTTCAAAGGCGCCCGGATGGCGGTCGATGGCCCCGGTAAAGGCCCCCCGTTCATGGCCGAATAACTCGCTTTCCACCAGCTGTGGAGAGATCGCGGCGCAGTTGACCGGGACAAACGGGAGCAGGGGGGATTTTGAGAAGTGATGGATCGCCTGGGCGACCAGCTCCTTGCCGGTCCCGGTTTCGCCCAGGATCAGCACGCTGGTATCGGCGGCAGCAACCTTTTGCAACAACTTGAACAGCTCCTGCATCTTTTTTGAATGTCCCACCAGACCGAGGTCCACCGCCCATCCTCCCCCCTTTTTTGCGAGGGCCGGATCGGCCGAGGTGACGGTCTCCGGTTCGGCGGCAGCGGCGTCGTCCACGAACTCCAAATTCCATTCCCCGATCGTAATCCGGTCCCCCTGTTTGAGTCGGGCCTCCTTGACCCCCCGGTCGTTGACCCAGGTGCCGTTCTTGCTCTGGTCGCGCAGGTGATAATAACCCTCCTGATACACGATAACGGCATGGAGGCGGGAGACCTGCGGCCCCTCCAGGGTGATAACGCAATCCGCCTTCCGGCCGATCGAGACCTGCCCGCGTCGTAGCGGCAAGCGGATCGCCCCGCCGTCCGACTTGGTGAAAACCAGAGAGGGCATGGCCGGAAATCTAAAGGTTGGCTGCAGACCTGTCAATCGGCAGATGGTGTCTCGGCAGAGAAGGTTTCGGTTTCCCCCGCCTCAAACAGCGCCGCCTTCTTCAGGTGGAGTCGGCCCTGGGAGGCTGCCCGCCTCTGGACGAGCAGCTTTCCCAAGGCGAGATGGCAGGGGGCGCAGGTGGGACGGCACTGCAGGGCTTCCTGGTACGATCGGATCGCATCCTCCTCGCGTCCCTCGTACTCAAAGGTCTTTCCGATCAGATAGAGAGGGACCGGGGAGAGGGGATCAAGCCCCGCCCATTCCCTGAGAATTTCCCGCTTTTTCCCCGGTTCCACGGCGGCGGTCGCCTGTTGCATCAGCTCCGGGTGGGTGGGCCCTTCGCGGTCTCCCCGCCGGTCGATTGCGGTCATGATCTTGGCCACCTCGACTCCCCGGGGATGGTCCGGCTCGCAGGAGAGAAACTGGTCAAAATGGGCCAGCGCCCGGGCCGGGTCGCTCCTCTGGAAGGCATAGATCATGCCGAGGTTGTAATGCGCCTTTGCCGCCTTCGGATCCGCTTTCAGGATCGCCTCATAATCCTGAATCGCCAGATCAAACTCATCGAGGTTTTGATAGGCCATGGCCCGCAGCAATCTGGCCTCGTGATTTTTTGGGTTCATCTCGAGCAGCATGGAGAGTTCATCGACCGCTTGACGGCGGTTGCCGGACTGGATCATCTTTTTCGCTTCTTGCAGTTCGTCGTCAAAGGCCCACTTCAGGGCGGGGCCCCCGCCGTGGGCGCAGCCGAACATCAGCAGACAGAGGATAAGAAGTCCCGTTCGTTTCATGACCCCTCCGTCAACAGGCTTTGAGCCTGTTGGTGGATGGCGGAGTCCGGCTCGGTGATCCGGACCGCCAGCTGGAGCTTCTTGGTGGCCTCCCCCGAGGAGGAGTGGCGCAGCTTTGCCCGGCGGAGCGTCTCCT
>CAYYFU010000062.1:0-8244 GCA_964471095.1 uncultured Pseudomonadota bacterium | reverse complement strand
CGGATCGAGCCTCCCCCTCAACGCCCCTTCGGGGCTGGTTTTTCTCCAGCATTGAACACTCCCTTGAATTCATCCAGGGCCTTGCGGATTCGGGCCTTGAGATCGTCATCCAGCGCCTTCTTTTCAGTGATCTCCCGTTCAAGCTCCGGATGTCGGGCCTCCAAAAAGAGGGCCATTTCCTGCAAATACCGCTGGACCTGCTCTGCCGGATATTCATCCACAAATCCGCTGGTTGCCGCAAAGATCTGCAAAATCTGCCGGGCCACCGGCATCGGTTGATATTGCCCCTGCTTCAACACCTCGACCAGTCTCGCCCCGCGGTTCAGCTGGGCCTGCGTTGCCTTATCAAGATCACTCCCGAATTGGGCAAAGGAGGCAAGCTCCCGGTACTGGGCGAGTTCCAACCGAAGTGTCCCGGCAATCTGCTTCATCCCCTTGATTTGGGCATTGCCCCCGACCCGGGAAACGGAAAGACCGACGTTAACCGCCGGACGGACCCCGGCATAAAACAGATCGCTCTCCAAATAGATCTGGCCGTCCGTGATGGAAATGACGTTGGTCGGGATGTAGGCCGAAACATCGCCGGCCTGCGTCTCAATAACCGGGAGGGCGGTCAACGATCCCCCGCCTTTTTCATCCGACATCTTCGCCGCACGCTCCAACAAACGGGAATGAAGGTAAAAAACATCTCCGGGAAACGCCTCGCGGCCCGGGGGACGTCGCAAAATCAACGAGAGCTGGCGGTAGGCGACGGCATGTTTGGAAAGATCGTCATAGATGATCAGCGCATGACCGCCGTTGTCGCGAAAAGATTCCGCCATGGCGCAACCGGCATACGGGGCGAGGAATTGGAGCGGGGCCGGATCCGAGGCATTGGCGGCAATGACGGTGGTGTAATCCATTGCCCCGCAACTTTTGAGTTTGTCAACAACGAGAGCGACGGTCGACTGCTTCTGGCCGATCGCCACATAAAAGCAGTAAACATCCTGACCTTTCTGGTTGATGATCGTATCGATCGCGATCGCCGTCTTTCCGGTCTGCCGGTCACCGATAATCAGTTCCCGCTGGCCCCGACCGATCGGGATCATGGCGTCGATCGCCTTGAGGCCGGTCTGGAGCGGTTGATGAACGCCGCGACGGTAGACAATTCCGGGCGCCTTGAGCTCAATTTTACGTTGTTCCTTGGTGACAATCGCCCCCAGACCGTCCAACGGTTCCCCCAGGGCATTGACCACACGACCGACCAGCGCCTTGCCGGCAGGAACCTCCGCGATACGACCGGTCCGGCGGACCTGATCCCCTTCGCGAATCTCCGTGTCATGTCCCATGATGGCGACACCGACATTGTCCTCTTCCAGGTTTAAGACAATGCCGCGGATCCCTTTTTTAAATTCGACCAGCTCTCCGGCCATCGCCTTTTCAAGGCCATAGACGCGGGCGATCCCGTCACCCACCGACAGCACCGTTCCCACTTCGGTGACATCGACCTTTTTCCCAAAATCCTTGATCTGCTTTTTTAAGATACTGCTGATTTCTTCCGCTCTGATCTCCATGGTTTTTCTTTGCTCCCTTATTGTTGAAGTAGCTGCTCCCGAATTTTTTCCAACTCCCGACGGACCGATCCGTCATAAACCCGATTCCCGATTTTCAAAACCAGCCCTGCAAGGATCTCCGGGTCTTCCTTTCCGGTTGTCACCACTTCCTTGCCGAGTTTCTTCCCCATGAGCCTTTTCAGTCCGGTCAAAAGTTCCCGGGAGGGGGCATGGGCCGTGATCACCTCTGCCCGGATAATCCCGACCACCTCATCTTCCATTTTTTGGTACTCACGAATAATCTCATCCAAAAAGAGGAACCTCTCCTTTTGGATCAGCAGGGAGAGAAAATTCCTCAAAAAGGGAGAGGGGGTCAACAAGGTTAAAATCTCTCTCAAGGCCTCCTGACGTTGGCTTTGTGGAAAAGAGCGATCCCCCAAGGCCGGCTGCGCCTCCGGAAACGAACGAAGAACCGCCTGAAACCGGGCGAGTTCTTCGCCAAATTCCTTCACCCGCCCTTCTTCTTTGGCCAACAGCAGAAGGGCCCGGGCATAGCGGCGCGGCAAGGACCCGGTCTTCATGGGAGCTGCTCCACTTCCCTTAAAAAATTCTCGTGGAACCGTTTTTGGTCGGACAACTGAATCGCCTCCGCCAACCGTTGTCGGGCAAGATCCACCGAGAGATCAACCAATTGCCGCTTCAATTGTTCCCGAACTTTTTGCACCTCTTGATCCATGATCCGGATCGACTCCCGTTTCATCCAATCGGCGCGAGATTCCGCCGCTTCGATCATCTTTTTCTGCTCGAGTTCTCCCTCCCGCGCCAACGAGGCAATGAGTTCTTCCCCTTCTTTATCTATTCGGGTGATTCGTCCCTCCAGTTCGAAGAGGCGCTTGCCCGACTCTTTCCTCAAGTTCTGTGCTTCGATTAATGCGAATGAGATCGAATGAGAACGGCTTTCCCAAAACTCGGCAATCGGCTTTTTCAAATAGACAACGAGGAGCACAATAAAAATCGCGAAATTAATCAGCTGCCAATGAATCCCGCTTTCCAAAAAAAGTCCCATCTAAACCGACCTTTCCAAGAGACGTTCCGCAATATCGTGACTGAGCTCCTGGGCGTATTGGCGAAGTTTCAGAGAGACCTCACGCCCCTCCCGTTCCAGATCCTTTCTCAACAACTCCATCTTTTGATCTAATTCCGAACGGACCTTTCGCAAGATTTCGTGTTCCCGAGTCTCCCCCTCCCGAATCCTCGCCTCGCGGGCCTCCATCCCTTTCTCCCGTGCCTCTCTCAGCCGACCTTCGATCTCCGCGAGCAACTCCTCAGCCCTCCGGGTCAGCTGTTCCGCCTTGATCCTCTCCCCTTCCGTCCTCTCGCGTCGCACCCGCAGCAGGTGTAAAACCGGCCGAAAAACACCGTAATGCAGGGCGATCAAGGCCGTCATAAAGAGACACCATTGAAAAACAACCGTCCCGTTGGGAAAAATATCCATTGAAAATAGGAGGGGTTCTTTAACAACCTCAATGCGGGCTGTCTAGTCCCTAATCAATTTGCGAACTGCTTCTCTGTTTCGATCGCATGGACGGTTGCCCGTTTCCCCATCGAACAGGAGCCCTCATAGACGACCCCCTCATCAATAACGAGGGTCTGGGCATTGATATCACACTGAACCACGGCCGGGGCATGCATCTCAATCCGCTCTTTCGCCCGAATACTCCCGCTCACCTCCCCGTGAATCAGGATGCTGCCACAGTCGATCTTGCCATCGACAACCGCCCCCTCACCGATAATGAGGGTTCCCTCTGAAAAGACCTCCCCGTTAAACTTCCCATTGATTCGGACAGTCCCTTCAAAGGTCAACTTCCCTTCAAATTCGCATCCCTTTTCGAGCAGTCCGCTAATGGGACCGCTGACATTGGTCTCTCGGCCCGTTTTTTCACCAAACATATTTTCCTCCTTGTTGGACCTCATCGAACGATCATCCTATAGATACGGTCTAAATCCTCTTCTGAGTAATATTCAATAAGAATCTTTCCCTGGGTCGCCCCTTTTTTCGCCCCCCCGGGCATCAGTCTCACCTGCGTCCCCAACACCCGCCTTATTTCATCAAGGATCTGGGCCCATTGCGCCGGGAGCGGCTTTAAATTCTTGACGCGGCTCTTCAGACCGATCATCCGTCGCGCGGCGATCCGGGCCTCCAGCTCCCGAACGGACCACCCCTCCTCCACAATTCGCGACACAAAATAGAGCTGGCGTTCCACCTCCGGTACCCCCAACAGGGCCCGCGCATGTCCGACCGTGATTTGCCCCCCCTGCAACGCCTGCTTGACCTTGGAGGGGAGCCTCAGCAGACGGAGCAGGTTTGCAACCGTTGCCCGTTCCTTCCCCACCCGATCCGCCACCTGTTCCTGGGTGTATTGAAAATGCTCCATCAGCTGATGGTACGCCTCCGCCTCCTCAATCGGGTCGAGATCCTGACGCTGGATATTTTCAATGAGGCCGAGCTCAAGCTTGTCCGAATCGACCACCTCACGAATCATCGCCGGCACCTCGGCAACTCCCGCCAAGATCGCTGCCCGAAGCCGCCTCTCCCCCGAAATCAGTTCATATTTCCCGTCGCGACCTGAAACGATCAATGGGACGAGAATCCCTTTCTCGCGAATCGATTGCGCCAACTCCTGCAATCGGTTTTCATCGAAATTTCGCCGCGGTTGATACGGATTCGCCTCGATCATCCCGACCGGGAGAGAGACAACCCCCCGTCGATCAAGGGGAGGTTGCACCTCGGCTCGGACCGTATTTTTACCCCCAGGGATCAAGGCTGCCAGTCCCCTCCCCAACGCCCGTCTTTCCATACTCCCTCCTCTCGCTCAGGCCCCAATCGCCGATCGTTCCGCCGTCTCTCCCTCCGCGCCAACCGCTCGGGAGAGAAACTCCTTGGCCAAATCAAGATAGCTCTGTGCCCCGGTCGATTTCAGATCATAGAGGATAACCGGCTTGCCGTGACTGGGGGCCTCGGATAAGCGGACGCTTCTCGGCACAACGGTCTGAAAGACCTGTTCCCCAAAATGCCCGCGCAGTTCCTTTTCCACCTCATGGGCCAGATTGTTACGGCGATCAAACATCGTGAGCAAGATCCCCGCAATTCTCAGATTGGGATTGAAGGAGTCTCGAATCATCTCAATCGTCCTCATCAGGTCGGAAAGCCCCTCCAAGGCATAAAACTCGCACTGGACAGGGACAATCAATGCAGTCGCGGCAACCAGCAGATTGACGGTGAGAAGCCCCAAGGAGGGAGGGGCATCAATAAAGATGTAGTCGTACCGCTCGGCAAAATGCTGGAGCCCCTTTTTAAGCCTCGTTTCACGCCCCAATAGATTAACCAGCTCCACCTCCGCCCCAACCAGATCGGTCGTTGAGGGGATGATATCCAGAAAAGAGATCCCCGTTTTTTGTGGCTCAGTCGGGGCATCTTGCAGCAACATTGTATAAGTATTTGATATATTTGAATTTTTTTGTACACCTACCCCCGTCGTTGCATTCCCCTGAGGATCTAAGTCTATGAGAAGAGTACGTTTTTCTGCAACGGCCAGCGAGGCGGCCAGATTGATCGCCGTTGTGGTCTTTCCCACACCACCCTTCTGATTACAAAATCCAATTATTTCAACCATTTATTTTGTTGTTCTGATTTTGCTTTACAGCCTAATTCAGTTTGTTTAATAAATCAATAGAAAGAGTGTTCCACGTGGAACATTTTGGCAACTTGGGGGCAATCTCAACCGATAATTACAACTGAACCGGTTATGAAAGCGATACTCTCCCTATTCGTCATGCTGTTTTTCGCCTCTTGTGGGGGATCTGTCCCCGATTCATCCCAGGCGACCGATCTTGGGCATCAGGGTTCAACTGTTGAGGTGGTTGACGGATCAAAGACCGATCTCCCGGATACGGATGGGGACCAGATCGATGATTCGTCTGACAACTGTCCGTCGATTAGCAATCAGGACCAAGGGGACAACGATCAGGATGGATTGGGTGATAACTGCGATGACGATGATGATGGTGATGGCGTATTGGATTATCAGGACCCATGCCCATTCATTTCCGGGACTATCTGCCCATCTTTTTAATTTTAATATCAATTGTTTGCGATAATTGTTCCACGTGGAACAATTGACTGGACCATTTCCAGATCATTTTATTTTATTAGGACCAGGATCTGATTCCTTCCACTGATCGGTAATTGATAAGGTATCGTTAATATTCCTCTGCCTCTTTCCCTCACAGGCTGCATCGCCTCACCGACCTCTTTTTCAATATCCTTCCCCTTCCAGATCAGGATCTGGCCGCTCTCCTTCAGATGGGGAAGTAAAAGATTGCATAGGTCAGCAACAGGCAATGTTCCACGTGAAACAATCAGGTCAAACAGGCCGACCGAAGACCCCGATGTAAGCCTCTCATCGGCGATCGTAACCCCCTTGAGACCGATGGTCCGTACCACCTCCCGTAGGAAGGCGCATTTCTTCCGGACCGACTCGGCAAGTACTAGCTCGAGGGGTGGCCTCGCGATCTTCAGCGGGATACCGGGAAACCCGGCCCCGGAACCTAGGTCGAGCATCCTCCCGGATGAGGGGAGATAGGGGAGGGCAACAAGTGAATCGAGAAAGTGGAGTTCGACGATCTCTTCAGGGATCCGAATCGCCGTGAGGTTAATCTTTTCGTTCCACTTCAGGAGGAGTTGCAGGTATTGCCAAAACGGATCAAAAGGGATCCCGCCACTGGTCCCAAGATCAAAGATCTTTTTTAACTCAGAGTATTCCAAAAGTTAATTAATATCAATTACTTATATGATAAATGGAGCGCCAGTATCTGGAGGGCGGCCGGGGTAACACCGGAGATCCTCGCCGCCTGCCCGATCGACCTCGGTTGGATCCTCCCCAATTTTTCGACGATCTCCCGACTGAGTCCAGGAATTCCAGAAAACGCAAAACGCGCGGGGATAGAGACCCCCTCCTGGCGCCGAAATCGTTCGACCGAATCCTGCTCGCGCAACAGATACCCCTCATACTTGACCTGGATCTCGACCTGTTCGAGGACCTCGCGATCTCCGATCGATATCAGCCCCTCGATCCTTGTCTCGGGCCTCCGCAGGATCTCCTCGAGTGTCGATCCCCCCCGCCGCTGATTCCGGAGTTCCCTCCGCAACCGGTCCACCGAGTCCTGCTTTTCACGAAACCGGTTGAAGGTCAGGCTATCCACGAGACCGGCCTGATATCCGAATCCCCGCAATCGGAGGTCGGCATTGTCCTCTCGCAGGTGGAGCCGGTATTCAGCGCGGGAGGTAAACATCCGGTACGGTTCCGAACGCCCCTCCACCTCGACCCCCTTGGTCACCAAATCATCAATTAGAATTCCGATATATGCCTGGGAGCGGTCGAGAACCAACGGCTCCTTTGCCTGAACCTTCAGCGCCGCATTGATCCCCGCCATCAACCCCTGCGCCGCCGCTTCCTCGTAGCCGGTCGTCCCGTTGATCTGGCCGGCATGGTAGAGCCCGCGAATCCGCTTGGTCTCGAGGGTAGGGGAGAGCTCGGTCGGCGGGATATAGTCGTACTCGATCGCATACCCCGGCTTCATCACCTCCACCGCTTCGAGGCCTTCGATCGTCCGGAGCATTGCCAGCTGGACATCGAGCGGGAGCGAGGTGGAGAGCCCGTTTGGGTACCACTCACGGGTCGTGAGCCCCTCCGGCTCGAGGAAGATCTGGTGACGGTCCTTGTCGGCAAACTTGACGATCTTGTCCTCGATCGAGGGACAATAACGCGGTCCCAACGACTGGATCTGCCCCCCGTAAATCGCGGAGCGATGCAGATTCGCCCGGATCACCTGATGCGTGGCCGGATTCGTGTAAGTGATGTAGCAGGGGACCTGCGTCAATTCAGTCCGGACGTCGGAGAACGAAAAGCGGGGGAGGGGATTATCGCCGTCTTGGCGTTCTAAGGCATCAAATCGAATGGTCCTGCCGTCCAGCCGTGGACAGGTGCCGGTCTTGAGCCGGCCGACCGGAAAGCCAAACCGCTCGTAGCAGCCCGACAGTCTCATTGCCGGAAAATCGCCCGCCCTCCCGCCCGGATAATTCCGGTCGCCGATGTGGATCAGCCCGCGCAGAAACGTCCCGGTGCAGATGACAATTGCCGATGCCGGGAAGAGCTCGCCGATACTGGTCTGGATGCCGGTGACAGCCCCATCTTCGACCCGGATTTCGTCCACCATCACCTGTTTGATATCGAGGTTCGGCTGGTTTTCTAAAACCTCCCGCATTCGGACCTTATAGGCGAGCATGTCGGATTGACAGCGGGTCCCGCGGACCGCGGGTCCCTTGCTGGCGTTTAGTCGGCGGAACTGGATCCCGGTCGCATCCGCCACCTTCCCCATCTCGCCCCCCAGTGCGTCAATCTCCCGGACGAGATGCCCTTTGCCGATCCCGCCGACCGCCGGATTGCAGGACATCTGGGCGATGTTATCAATGTTGGAGGTGGCAAGAAGCGTGCGGCATCCGATCCGCGCCGCCGCAAGGGCCGCTTCACAGCCAGCATGCCCGGCACCGATGACAATGAGGTCGTAGTTTTTCATCATGAATTAGGCCTTAGATTATCCCCAGCAGATTTTCAAAAGGAATCTTTAATTCTCAATCTGCCTCGCAATTGCG
>CAYYFU010000061.1:7028-8381 GCA_964471095.1 uncultured Pseudomonadota bacterium | reverse complement strand
GGGGCCGAAGGACTGATCGTTGGAAAATTCTTTGGTCTCACCTCCCAGCAACCCCAAAATGTCAGTGGGAATGAGAGAAATGACCTCGCGACGTCGGTAGCGGTCCAGCGGTGGAAAGAGGGAAAATTCCGGCAGGGTTAGAGTTTTCCAATTGCTTTCACGCCGCAACACTACTAGGATTTTCCCCCCATGTCACCCCTCATTGCGGTCATTGCCATCCTCGTGGCGGCGGTCTTGCTCTGGTTGTTACTGCGCGACCGAGGCCAAGGGGCGTTGCTGATCAAACAGGAGATCGATCAACTCCGGCAGAGCCACGACGGAAATATCCGTCAGGTCTATGACCAGCTCGGAAAATTGACCGGGGAGATCGGAAAGCGGCTGGAGGAGAGGCTTGATAACGCCGCCCGGGTGGTCGGTGAGGTGCAAAGTCGTTTGGGAAGACTGGAGGTGGCAACCCAGCAGGTTCATTCGATCGGGCGAGACATTGCGGTCCTGCAGGAGTCCCTTCGCGCCCCGAAGTTTCGCGGCGGCTTTGGGGAATTTACGCTGGAAAATCTCCTCTCCCAGATCCTGCCGGCGGAATTTTTCTCCGTCCAATACCGGTTTCGAAACGGCGAGATCGTTGATGCGGTGGTCAAGACGCGCGACGGCCTGATCGCGATCGATGCCAAGTTCCCGTTTGCGAATTTTCGCCGGCTGGTGGAGGCGAAGGGGGAGGAGGAAAAACGGGCGATCCGCAAGGAGTTTGTCCGCGACGTCAAAAGGCATGTCGAGGATGTCACCAAATATATCCGTCCCGATGAGGGGACGCTGCCGTTTGCGCTGATGTATATCCCGGCCGAAAATGTCTATTATGAGGTGATGATCAACGGCGACGAGGTCGATGGGGACTTTCTCGCCTTTGCCCAGAAGAACCGGGTCTTTCCGGTCTCGCCGCACAGCTTTCATGCCTATCTGCAGACGATCTGGATCGGGCTCCGGGGGATGCGGATCGAGGAGTGGGCGCAGAATCTCGATGCGAGCCTGCAGCGACTCAAGGAAGATCTCCATCGATTCATGGAAGAATTTGGCCAGGTCGGCAACCACCTGAAAAACATGCGACAAAAATATGAATCGGCGGAAAAGCGTCTGGAAAATTTCCAGGAAAAATTTCAGGGGCTTGAAACCCCCTCCTCCTCGGAACCGGAGCGACTGAAGATTATCCCCGGTGCCCAATAACTCTGAAAAATATGTGATCTACGCGGTCTCCGATGCCACCGGGGAACTCGCCTACAGCCTTGCCTTTGCGGCCGATCGGCAGTTTCCGGATCGGAACGCCCTGATCCTGCGCCGCCCCCGGATGACAACGGTGGA
>CAYYFU010000061.1:1628-7018 GCA_964471095.1 uncultured Pseudomonadota bacterium | reverse complement strand
AAACAAGGGGGTCATTGTCTTTACCCTCGTCTCCGCCGATTTACGCCAGTCCCTCCTCAAGGCGGCGACCGAATCACAGGTGACCGCGATCGACATCATGGGCCCGCTGATGGAGGGGTTTACGAAATATTTCCATGCCGCCCCGTCGGATCAACCGGGGCTTCAGTACCGGTTAACCGCAGACTACCTGCGGAGAAACGAGGCGGTGGAATTCACCGTGAAACATGATGACAGCCTCGGGCTGGATACGCTGGGGCAGGCCGACATCATCCTGTTGGGAATTTCCCGCACCTCCAAGACCCCGTTGTCGATCTTTCTCGCATTTCGGGGATTCAAGGTAGCGAACATTGCGATCGTCAAGGATGTCGCGCTTCCGGATGAGGTTCGACTGGTCGATCCCAAAAAACTGGTCGGACTCACCATCAAGGCCGACAAATTGGTCGAGCTCCGGAGCAGTCGTCTGGCCAAGATGGGACGCTCCCTCTCGCGGCGTTACGCGAACCTCGAGTTTATTCGGGAGGAGCTGTTTTACGCCCAACGCACGTTTGCGGAATTGGGGAATACCCCGGTCATCGATGTCACCTCCAAGGCGATTGAAGAGGTCGCCACTGAAGTGCTGACCGTTTTGGGGAAATAATTTTTACCACACCGCGTAGATCGGACGGTTCGCCTGACGGACAGTGACCACATCCCCCCGCCGGATCGGAAACTCCCGATGCGGCCCGTCAAGGTAGACCGACACCTCATCCATCATCGAGAGGATCTTGAGCTTCGTTTCTTTCCCCAACACCCCCCTCAAAAACCGGTAACGAGAATGGGACGGCTGATAAGGCTCCCGCACCACATACTGGAATTTCTCCGAACCGAGCGGGAGAATTTTTCCGCCGGCCGAGTGGATCGCGGCGGTCGAACCGGGGGCTGGCGCGATCCAGAGCCCGGACGATTTCTGCTCCTCCCGATGTTTCCCGAGGGTCACGAGGTAGCGTGTGGTCCCGGCCGGATTCCGGCTGGTAAAGAGGATATCATTCAAGGCCAACGGCGGTTTTTTGACCCGGGGCAGCTTCACCTCCAACCGACAGAGCTTCTGGAGGTTGGGTCGATCGCGAAGCAGCGCGACCATCTTTTGGCGGAAATTCCAGCGGTTGGCCCGGCAATAAAACCCGACCGACGCCGCCGGGGCGGAGTTGACCCCCATCAACACCCCCTCCTCCAGAAAATGCGCGGTCTCCAGAAAGGTCCCGTCCCCGCCGATCGTAATCACCAGGTCATAACGCCGGATCGACCGGAGATAATATCGGAGCCGGAAATCGTAACTGACCCCGAATCCCCTCAATTCCCTTTTAACGGTTTCCAGCGCCGCCACATGTTCCCGATGAACATTCCGCGAATCGCGGGTGGCAATGTTCCCCTCCCGGAGGAGACGCAGGTAATTCGGATCCCGCTCATCCAGGGCATGGGTCTCGTAGGAACTTTTCTTGTAAACAATTAGGGCTTTGCGGATCCTCATCGCTGGATTATATAAACCCGGATATGCGTCGCCGCTCAAGCAAAAACATTGCCCTGTTTGGTGGGTCATTCAACCCCCCCCATGAAGGGCATCGGGAGATCGTCCGCCGGGTCGCCTCCCGCAAGGGAATCGACGAGGTCTGGCTCCTGCCGGTCTGGCGTCATCCGTTCCGGAAAAAATTGCCGTCATTTAAGAAAAGGGTTAAGGCCTGTCGACATTTTTTTCTCCCCCCTCTTAAGATAAGAGGGGGGTCGGGGGGGCGTTATGAGAAAATCAGGATCAGCACCCTCGAAAAACGCCCTCGCGCCACCGGCCGCACCGTTGATCTCCTGCTTTACCTCGCCCAAAAATTCCCCCGATACCGTTTTTGGTGGGTGATGGGGGGCGACAGCTACCGCCAGCGGCGAAAATGGAAAAATTTCGGAAAGATCCGAAAACTGGCCCGCTTGATCGTCTTTCCGCGCGGCCCCCAATCCCCGATTCCAAACCTGGCCAGCCATCTCCTCCGCCGCAAATCAAGATCCAGAGCCAATTCAACGACTTAACTCCACGCGTCAGATTATTTTAGCAACTCTTTCTGCGGGCCTTCGAAGAGGTTGTCGGGTCTTTTGACAGGGGGTTTTCTTTGACATGGCGCGGCAAGGATTAGGCGAAACCTTCTCCCGTTTCTGCCGATAAGACTATCAGGAGGGAATCGTGTCGGCGATCAGCGGTATTTTTAGCGAGGCGGTCCGAAACGACGGGGTCGTGATGCCCGGCGAATGGACGACGCTCAAGCCCCAGTTTCAGAAACTGGCGGCGAACCCGGTGGCGCTGGAGGCCTCCCTCAAACCACTCGCCGATGACGGAACCATAGTTGTCATGCCGGCCGTTTTGGGGGAGCTAAAAACGGTCGCCCCGTCGACCAGTCTGAATCTGCAAAAACTCCTCCAGAAGGCCCGGGACCAAGCGACGATCGCCAGCCTGGTCCTCGCCAAGGCGGACGACGGAAACGGTCTCAACTACGAGGAATGGGAGTGGGTCTATCGCGGGCAAGCCGACTGGAAGGAGATCTTCGGGGCACAGGGTCTGGTCGCCTTGCGAGAACTTTATGGAACCTCCCTGCTCTGCGGCGGGATCAATTTCTTCATCGCCATCGCCATCGAGCGGGGGCTCTGGACCGATCAACGGACGCTCGACTCGCTGGCAAGGCTTGTCCCATTAGGTCTTCAGGGAGATCTGCTGGCGGCCTATCGCGCCAAGATCGATTCGGGAGAGATCAAGAGATCGGCCGCAAAGAAAGGTGGCGGGGGGTTGGGTAAAGGCAAGCCCCCAGGTGCGGGGACTGGAGCGACCGGCGGGGCGGCAGATCCCTCCTTGCTCTTCGGCGGGGGAGGCGGAAAATGAACGCCGTCGCCAAACCGGGACCGCTGGAACCGCTTTCTCTCTACCAACCGGGCGTTTATCCGGAACCGCTGAACAACCCGGAGGGGGAGGAACTCAAGAGGGTCCTCCGCGCCTCCAACGATCCGCTCTCCTTTGCGGAGTACATTTACGGCCCCCGGATCCCGTTTGAGATCGGGACCGAGGCGGAACGGAAATGCCTCGCGGTTCGTCCGGTCGTCGATCCAGTCTCTCACAAGGCCTTCAAAGACTGGCTGGACAAGATGAAAAATATGGTTGGCATCCCCCGCGGCACAACATGGGCCCATCGGGAAGATACCCTCGCCGCCTCCCAGTTTATTCAAGAGGCGGTCAAAAATAAACCGGCGGAGGCACAGCATCGGCTCTGCCGGCCGGAGCTCGAGGCACAGACCCTCGCCAAGTGGGGAAAATTCGGTGTCACGAGGAAACACAAGCTCTTCCAGGTCCTTGTCGCCTTTGAGACCCGACGAAGCCGCGGCGCCCTGCTCGGCCACCACTATTTCAGACAGATCTCCAAACCGAAGGTGCCGGTCGGTTCGGATCATATCCAGGACGTCTCGTGGTACCGAGGCAGATGGTTCTCTTCCGGGGGGAGCCCCGGAGAGGTGATCGAATGGCATCAGAGCCGGTGGTTCCTCTCGCTCGCCTATCCATTCCTGGCGACTCTCCTCGTTCAGGTTGGCTGGTGCCTCCTCTGGGCCCTGACCCCACGACCGCTCCGCTTTGTCGCCGGGTTCGGGGGACGGTTGTTGGGAAGGATTTTCTCCCCCGCCGGCAGATTCGGAGGACGTCTATTGGGAAGGATTGCCGCCACCGGTCCGGGCCGGCTGACCGTACGGGCAACCCGGCGGCTCTTTCAGCCGGTCCTTCGGTCTCCGGTCAAACCGGCGAAGGCGCCTGCTCGGCAACCCGGCGCCGGCAAAAAAGGCACCAAAAAAGGCAAGCCGAAGGTGGCAGCATCGCCGGCACCGGTTAAGGTCTGGAGGCCGCTGTTTGCCCCAACTCCCCTGCCGGTCCGGAATCTCGGGACGCTCGTCCGCAATAACTGGAACTGGTTATCCCCCCGCTGGATCAAACCATGGGCCTACGGGTCGCTCGTACTCTTCACCGCCGACCTCGTTTGGACCGAGGAATTCAGTCGTTATCATCGCGGGTTTCTGCGAGAGATCTATGCCAGCCTCCTGTTCCACCCGGAGGCCAAGGGAGAAAAACCATGACGATCCACTTCCATCTAGCAGTCCCATTCTCGACCCTGTTGGCAGATATCCTGCCGGTCCCGGACCCGTCGAAAATGACGCCCGGGGATCAAAGGGGGTTTGCCTTGGCGCTTGAGCTCTTTGCCCGGGCGACGAGCCCACAAATGGGGGCCAGTTTTTCGTTGGAGGATTTAAAGCGGGTCAATTTCAGGCGTCCCGAGCTGTGGGATACCGAAAGAGGTCAACTCAGGGATGTCTACTGGTGGGCCTTGAATCTCTTCTTGGGGACAAACCCGGTCTGTGTCGATTCTAACCTCCTGCCGCTCCTGGAACGGGGGGTGGAGGATAAGAAGTTCGATCCTGACACCCTTGATCTGGTCAAGGCCCGATCGGAACAGTGCGGTCAACCGGGGGGTGCAACGCTGGCCCCTCCGCCACCTCCGACCCCCGCACCAGCTCCATCAGCCCCAGGAGCGGCACCAGCCGCAGGAACGGCGCCGACACGGACACGGGATCCCTCAGGGGCGCCGCTCCCTGATCTGGACAGTACGGCAACCCCCGGGGCGTCCCCTTCCCCTGCTGATCCGGCCCCAGGAGGTCCAGCAGGGACAGGCCGAGGCCCGGCAGCGCCCGTACCCGGCGCCGGCACAGGATCGCCACCAGCCGTTGTGCCAGCGCCTGCAACGGCGGCCAAATCAAGCTGTCCCCCGACCTGCGAGCCGGTGCCAGACGATATCAAGGCGGCGCTCCCCCAGTTGGAGGCCGGAGAGATCCAATACCGCTTGTCTGGCGAAACCTCGACCCGATTCCCCACCCAGGAGACCTGGTTTGTGATCGTCGGGACCACCCCGGAGCGGGAATTCGCCGTCAACGTCGATGTCTGCAACTCCGAGTATGTGATCCCGGACATGACGACGAGCGATTGCAGCAAGAAAGCGGAGCGGATCATGGCGGAGGCGAAGACAGGGGATGGTTCCGACGTCCTGCAGTACTTCGAGCTCAATACCACGGTCGGCGGCATCTCCGGCAAATCGCAGGGAAAGGTCTATTTCCCCTGGATCAAGGATTTCCTGAACGGACATTTCGAGGCCAATTATGAGCTGACTGATATGCAGTCGAAACCGATGCCGCGGCCGGTCAAAGAGGGTTTCACACAGATTGAGGAGGAAGAGGGCTCCTACGAGGTCTGGGGGTATGGAGGGAACAAGGTGGCGGTCAGATGGAAGCTCCGCTTCGAACCGGCACTGCCCAAGGATAGTGAAAAATACCGGTCAACCAAGGGG
>CAYYFU010000061.1:1316-1618 GCA_964471095.1 uncultured Pseudomonadota bacterium | reverse complement strand
GGGTTGGCAGACTACGCGCACAGGTCACTCGTTGTCTTCGTCAGCAATATAGCCCAGAGGAGCGGCGGGAGGGCCTTGCCCTACCACGCGGTCCGGAGGCAATAAGGAGGAGAGATGGCGGTCGGACCAACAGGAAAAGTTGATACAATGGATCAGGCGGTCGACCAGGCGCGACAGGTCGCGGAACCGCCGGCGGAGGCAACCGAACCGGACACCGGGGAGGGGAGGCCCCCTGCCGATGGGGGTTCCACGGCAACAAAGAAATTGGATCGGTTCCGGAGTTTTCAGCTGACCACCAGCCT
>CAYYFU010000061.1:0-1306 GCA_964471095.1 uncultured Pseudomonadota bacterium | reverse complement strand
GACCCCCAAGCCATCGCTCGTCGATGAGACATACGACACCTATGAGACAAGGGAGGCCGGTCACACCTTTGCCCACTGGCAGGTCGCCTGGTTTCCGTTCCGTCATGTCCGTTCCCCCCGGATCGGCTTCTTCCTCGCGCGGAGCGACTTTGAGACCGTCCGGACCGAGGGGAGCTCGCGGCTTCAAACCGATGTGGATCTGTACGCCCTTGGGGCGGTCGGGGAATTCGGCCCCCTCTTTGAAGACCTGATCGGCTCGGCGCCGGACGCCTCCGGCCAGAGAAATTTTTCGATCAGCCTTCTCACCTTGAAGGGGGCGCTCGGGATGGGAGTTGCCGACATCCAGATGCACAATACGCGGATCGACGGCCGGGGGAACGTGATCCATGAGAACGACTCCCGCACGAGCCTCATTTATCCCCCCGCCTATCTGGATGTCGGATTCAAATGGGTCACCCTCAAGTTGTTCGGCGTCCTCAAGCTCCATCTGGGGAGCCATCTTCTGACCGCCTCCCAGTCAACGGTCTTGAGGGGGAGCCTGGAGGAGTATTTCAATATGACCCACGTCCTGACCACGACGGTAGAGGGAGAGGTGAATTACTGATGGCAGACCCGAAGAGACCAGCGGCCCCGGCGCCGCAACCGAGCACGGTCCGGCTCCAGCAACTCTGGCTGGGGGGGACCGGGAGCCTCGACCAGGCGAGGGGGCAGGCCTCGATCCTGCAAAATCAGGTCGGGATCGTCGGTGGGGCCTCCGCCCGCTTCGGGGATCAGGTCGTTGTCTTCGACGGCGGGTACCAGCTCCGCCGGCTCCGAGCCCCGGTGGGGGGAAACAACGTCCAGTCGGTCAAGGATACATTTATCGGCGCTTATTTAAGCGACGCCTACACCGTCTCCGATTATGGCCCGATGAAATTGCGGATCACGGAGGAGGTCGGTATCCAGGGGGTGATCTCCCAGGATGTCGACGGATCGGGCTCTTCGGGCACCGCCTATCTCGCCAATAACTACGCCCCCCTCTCGATTACGGCCGGGCCGATTAGCCTGGAGGGACAGATTTCTTTTAAATCTCCCCTTTGGTCCAGCGACCCCTCGGCCCCCGACTGGACCATCGATCAAAAGGTTTTGGTCAAATACAGCCTGACCGACTCGACCGGGGCGCGGGACGATGTCGGCCGGCTGGAGCAGGAACTGGAGGCATTGAAACTGCAAGCAGGATCCCGGAACAAGGAGGAACAGAAAACCCGACTCCTGGAATCGGCGAGCGGGCAGCTGAAGGCTGGGGACCCGCTTTCTCAGGTCATCT
>CAYYFU010000060.1:4559-8399 GCA_964471095.1 uncultured Pseudomonadota bacterium | reverse complement strand
CGCCTGAAACCTCATCCCGCGGACCCGGGAGCTGTCGGCAAACCCGCGGGCGATCTGCACCACCACCGCGTCGGAATCCTCTTCATGGATCAACAGGGCAAATTCGCCGAACCCCAGTTGGTCCCCCAATAACCCATCCAGGATCCGGTACATTTCTTCCAACTCCAGCGTGGAGACGATTTTTTGGGAAAAATCGTTATCACCGAGAGTTCCTTCAGGCGCTCCAGCTTGAAGGCATCGAGTGTCGTCACCCGTTCGAGGAGACGATTGAAGCTTTTGGACAACGCCCCAAAAAAATCCCGGGACCGGACCGCCGCGCGGGTCAGAAAGCCGGATTGCTCCGCCCGTTCCATCACCTGCATCAGCCTGCGGATCGGCCGGTCGATCAGCAGCCAGCTGACCAGCATGGAACCGAACAGGATGACCAGAAAGAGGAGCAGGAGTTCGTATCCTCCGAGGGGAGTGAGCCATCGAATCAGCAACAGGACCGGCAGGCCGACGAGGAGGGTATAAACCGCCCCAATCTTCAAACCCATTTTCCCTGTTTCCTCCAATTGACACCACTTGTCAATCCGCTCACACTGGCAAAGCCAGATGTTCGCTTGAATCAAGGGGAGATACCGCTCTCCCCTTGATTATCCCCATCTGTTGTAAGCATATAACCTTTATGAAATTTTTGGCCTCAGTCCTATTGGTCTTGAGCGCCTGCGCCACCGGGCGATCCGTCGAACAAGGGCCGCTGTTGCGCGTCGCCGTCCAAAAGGATCCGCTTCAGGTCCTGGAGATCCCGCTGGAAAAATATCTGCTCGGCGTCCTCTCCAAGGAGGTTCATGCCGACTGGCCGATCGAGGCACTCAAGGCCCAGGCGGTTGCCAGCCGAACCTTTGCCCTTTACCGGAAAGAGGGGAGACCGGAAGGCACCGAGTACGACCTTGAATCAACGACGCGCGATCAGGTCTTTCAGGAGCAGCGCCGCTACCCCGAGATCCTGGTTCGTGCGGTAGAAGAGACGCGCGGCGAGATCCTCAAGTCCGGCGATTTGATCCTTCCCGCCTTCTTTCACAGCTCCTGCGGCGGCATCAGTGAAAAGGCCGAATACCTGTGGCCCGGCGTCACGGCGGCTCCGGTCAACGCAATCCACGAGGACCCCTTTTGCGAGGAATCTCCCCGATCGCGGTGGGACTATGAGTTGACCCGAGATCAACTGGGGGGAACCCTGCAGATTCTGGAACGGGACGAGACGGGGCGGGTCGAGACGTTGTTGATCCAGTCGGAGACGGGCGATCAGGAGCTGTCCGGCAACGGATTTCGGGAAAGATTTGGCTACGACAAGATACGAAGCACCCTTTTTGATATCGAGGAAAAGGGGGATCGGATCCTGATCCAGGGGCGCGGCTCCGGACATGGGGTCGGCCTCTGTCAGTGGGGGGCGAAGGGGATGGCGGAACAGGGGTATTCGTATCGGGAGATCCTGGAGTTTTATTACCCGGGGGCGGAACTTGGACACCTCGCTTTTTAATTACTCATTCCCCAAAGAACTCGTTGCCCAACACCCTCTTCCAGCAAGGGACGCCTCGAGGATGATGGTGCTGGACCGGGCGACCGGTCGCCGGGAACACAAAATTTTTCGGGAGATCACGGAACAGCTTCGTCCCGGGGATCTGCTGGTAGTCAACGACGCCGAGGCCGATCTGATTGAACTGGGGGGGAGAATGGTCCCACCGCTCCCTCCTTATATAAAGAGAAAAAAATCGACTGATTTTACGGAACAGGACTATCAGCGTTACCGGACTGTCTACGCCCGAACCCCAGGCTCCAAGGCAGCCCCCACCGCCGGGTTTCATTTGACGACCGGGATTCTGGAGAAACTCCAAGCGAAAGGGATCGAAATCGCCGGCCTGACGTTGCATGTCAGTTACGACACCTACAAGCCGATCCGGTCCGAGCGGATCGAAGACCATCCGATGCATGGCGAGGAATTCATGATTCCGGTGGAAACCCAGAAAGCTGTCATCAAGGCAAGGCAGGAAGGACGACGGGTGATCGCGGTCGGAACGACAGTGGTCAGGGCCCTTGAATCCTCTTCATCCCCAACGACCCTTTTCATTAAACCAGGTTTCTCATTCAAAATTGTTGATGCGCTGCTCACTAACTTTCATCGCCCGCGCTCCACCGTCCTCGTCATGGTCTCCGCATTCGTGTCCGCCGTAGCTGGAAGCGAAGGCGGATGTCGGCTTGTGATGGATGCCTACGCCGAGGCGATCCAACAAGGATATCGGCTCTTCTCCTATGGTGATTGCATGCTGATCCTGTGAAAAAGAAATTCGGAACCGATTTTCAGCGAACCAGAAATAATTTTCTTCTCAATTTGATAATTTTATCAAAATGATAAAAATATACAGCAGGCCTGAAATCGTAACTCATTAAAAAATAAAGAAGATCAAAAAAATACCCCTTTAAAAAATTGGCTTGGATCTTGCATCTAACCAATGCGAGTGAAAGCGAATCTCTCTATCCTGATCACCCTGATCTGTCTCCTCCTCCCGACGGCTTCTCTGTCGGCAAGAGACCTCACCATCAGTTATCAAGGGGTGGTCGAGACGTCAGGCGAACTGGTCAACAACCGGATCGCCGATTTTAAATTTGCCATGATTCACGAGACCTCAGGGGAGGTCTGCTGGAGCAACGATGCGACCAGTCAATCCGGTAGTGAACCGAACGGCTCCGTTCCGGTTGCGGTGGTCGACGGGGTCTTCAACATCCTGCTCGGTGACCCTGAGATCATGGAGTCGATCGGCCTGGATTGCTTCAACACCGACGACGACCTCGCCCTGCGGGTCTGGTTCAGCGACGGTGTTCATCCCTTCGAGCAGATGTTCCCTGATCAACAAATGACCACCGTCCCGTTTGCCGCCAAGGCGGAACTGGGAGGGGACGGGCTCCTCACCACGGAAGAGGGGGTCGCCTTCACCAGTCCGGTCACGATTACCTCCGCCGAGAGTGATCCGTTTCAAATTGAGAATGAAACCAGGACCCTCTTTAGCGTGAATGACGATGGGACCGCCACCTCGCGCGATATCGTCCTGGAACCGCTGACCTCCTCCACCGATCGGGCCCGGTTTGCCACCGGACGGATTTTCTATGACGGGACCACCAATCTGTTCAAGGCCTGCACGAACACCGCCTGTTCCGTGGTTGCGCTGGGTTCCACGAGTGGCGGGACGATCACCGGGGTCACCGCCGGAACCGGTTTGTTAGGCGGGGGAACCTCCGGGGCCGTGTCACTGGCGGTTGACTCCACCCAGGTCGTGATGAAGGCGGGGGACCAATCGATGACCGGGACACTGACGGCCGGTGGTCTCTCCACCTCGGGAACGATTTCCGGAAACAATCTCACGATCACCACCGATGTCAGTGCCGGCGGGTCCGTCACCGCCGACACCTATCTGGCCGGTTCTTCTACCGGGGGTCAGGCCGGAAGTCTCGTTCTCTATGATTCCGATGCCACTTCCCCGGAAAATGTGACGATCAACCTCCCGAATCTTGCCGATAGCGGAGGCTACACCTTGACGCTCCCCGCGGATGACGGCTCCAGCGGTCAGACACTGACCACCAACGGTTCGGGGACGCTGAGTTGGTCCACGGTTGCCGGATCAGGGACCGTCACCTCCGTCGACTCCGGCAACGGCCTGACCGGTGGCCCGGTGACCGGCTCCGGAACGCTGGCGGTCGGGGCCGGATCGGGCATTGACGCCTCTGCCGATGCTGTCGCCCTGGGGGCCCTCACCGCCGACTGGAACCAGACCGGGGCCTTTGACATCGCCTTGAACAACGCCTCCT
>CAYYFU010000060.1:0-4459 GCA_964471095.1 uncultured Pseudomonadota bacterium | reverse complement strand
GGAAGCTTTGCCACCACCATCGCCGCTGACTCCGTCGCCCTCACCACCGATACCAGCGGCAGCTATGTGGCCACCCTTACCGCCGGGTCCGGTATTTCGGGAAGTGCCAGCGCCGAGGGGGCCACCCCCACGATTGCCTTAAGCGCCTTGACCGCCGACTGGAACCAGACCGGGGCCTTTGACATCGCCTTGAACAACGCCTCCTCCGAACTCAAGATCCTGGAATCGGCCGGGGCGACCTACTACGGTATCTTCGACATCGGTGATCTTGGCGCCGACCGGACCTACACCTTCCCCAACACCACCGGAACGGTGGCCCTCACCTCCGACATTACCGGCACTAACTCCGGCACCAATACCGGAGATCAGACCATTACCTTGACCGGCGATGTCACCGGATCCGGGACGGGAAGCTTTGCCACCACCATCGCCGCTGACTCCGTCGCCCTCACCACCGATACCACCGGGAACTACGCCGCCGGCGATGGTGAGGCGGGGAACGCCCTGACCGGCGACTCGGCCACCTCCTTCTTCTCCTCCGGGACAATCGAGGATGCCCGACTGCCGAGCTCGATGGCCGACAAGGTGATCACCGGCTCGCTGGCGATCCCTCAAGGGGCTCCGACGGTCAATGCCGCAGGGGAGATCGCCGTGGATACAACCGACGACCAATTGGTCTATTACGGTGCCGCCAAGCGCGTGATCCCCTATCTCATGACCCGCTGCATGGTCGTTGAAAACCTGGCGGCCGCCGATGACAATTTCCCGATGGGCTCCTTTGCGAGTGCGGTTACGATTACGAGTGTCTGGTGCACCTATTCGGGGACAGGGTCCACCCCGGCGACGATCACCCTGGAGGATAGCGACGGCACGGCGATGACCCACACGGCGGCAACCTGCGGGGCGATCGGCGAGACCCCTCCGACCGCCCAGAGCGTCACCGACAACTCGGTCTCATCACTGCAGGCCCGCGAATCGCTCCGCTTTGACGTCACCAATGGCGTGAGCCCCGAAACGGATGAGTATGAAATTTGCATCGCTTATACGATCAATGCGACATAGCCCTGATGAAGAAATATTTTAACATCGCGCTGTTTCTTGTTGTTTCCGGGTCTCTGGCCTTCCTGCCAAAACCGGCCCACGCGACCAGCGAGACCTTCAATGCCTCAACGACCTGGACCTGCCCGGAGGGGGTCACCTCGGTGACCGCCGAGGTCTGGGGGGGCGGAGGGGCCGGCGGCGGCAATACGACGACCGCGGACGGCGGAGGCGGAGGGGGCGGAGGGGCCTATTCCAAGAAAACGGGGATCAGCGTCACGGCGGGCAACAATTACACGGTGACGGTTGGAGCCGCCGGAGCGGGGGTCACCGGTGCGGATGGCGGTAATGGAGGGGACAGCTCGTTTGTGGATACCAGCACCGTCCTCGCGAAAGGGGGGACCGGAGGCAAGGCGCCGGTTTCCGGGGCAGGCGGTGTGAAGGGGACCGGTGGCGCCGCGGGAAGCGGTGTAGGAGACACCAAGACCTCCGGCGGTGACGGAGGGACAGGAAGAGACAACAATACCGGTAAGGGAGGAGGCGGCGGCGGGTCGGGCGGTGATACGACCGGCGGAGGTAACGGAGGAAACGGCGGCGCCAGTGTCGGGGCGGCCGGGGCGGCCGGCACGACAAACGGCGCGGCGGGTGGCGCCGGGGGGGATGCCGGAGCGAACGGAAATCCCGGCAACGCCCCGGGTGCGGCAGGCGGCGGCAGCGGCGACGATACGGCCGGCGACGTCACCGGCGGCAACGGGGCGGCCGGCCGCGTGGTACTCACTTACACCGCCGCGACAGGCAGGCGCACCATCATTGTGGACTAAAGATGAACCTTCGACCCTACAAACCTTTCCTCTTCCTGTTAATCCTCCTGATCATTGGAATCGGGGGGAGCGGCTGCCGTTTTATGCGCGTCCACCACCGTGCCGGGGAGAATGAGGGAGAGGGAAGCGGCGGCGGGGTCGCCAAGAGCGAGACCTACTCCCTCAACCGGGCCCGGATGGGGGTCCCCTGGACCATGCTCACCTCGGAGAACGGGACTTACACCGCCAACGCCTCCTTGGCGAATTCCCTCCACCAACTGGAGATGATCTCGGACCGTTACACGATCACCCATCCCCTGACCAAAAAGGTGCTGGAGATGCCGCAGGAACTTCAGGTCCAGTGGGACCAAGTCCTGCTGGAACACCAATCATTGAAAGATCGTTAGTCCTTCGACTCACTCAGGAAACTGAATATTCTTGCAAGATACTGTCATTTTGTGACAGGAACGCGCAATTTTGGAACGCGCAATTTTATTGTTTCCTTTATTTAGCAAATATGATAATTATCGGAAATGAATTATGAGGATTTTGTTGAAAAAACAAAGCGATTTCATCTGTTTGGGAATGAGACATCGAACCTTTTTCCAGACGAAGGACACAAGATCCCCCTGCAACTCCATCGCTGGGCTCGGTCAGGCAGAGTCATTCGTTTAAAAAGGGGCCTTTATACACTTCCCGAAGAGCGCCGGTTGGCCCGTTTCTCTCTCCCTTGGCTTGCCAACACGCTCTACTCTCCTTCCTATGTTTCTCTGGAGTTCGCCCTTTCCTGGTTTGACATGATCCCCGAAAGGGTTTCGGTCATCACCTCAGTGACACGTCTTAAAACAAAAACCTTTCTGAACCCACTCGGCCGTTTTACCTATCAACATCTAAAAGAGGACCTTTTTTTCGGTTTAGAAGCAAAAACTGATGAAAACAGGGCCCAGATCCTGATCGCCACCCCCGAAAAGGCGCTTCTCGATTGGCTGTATCTCAAGAAAGATTGGGAACCGACCGTCGATGATTTTGAAAAAAACCTTCGGCTTCAACAACTCGATCAGCTAAAAAGAAACCGGCTCCGCTCTTGCTTGAAGTTCTACTCTTCGACAAAAATGCTCCGGGCCGGTAAAGTTTTGCTGGAGATGATTTGAATGAAAGAGGATATTTTAAAAAAAGCAAACAAAGGACGCCAGAGTCAGGAGAGATTGAATCTTCTGCGGGAAGAGATCCATCACCTCATCCTGCAGGAGATCGATCGAAAAGGAGGATTCAAAAATCTCTGCTTTTTGGGGGGCACCGCCCTGCGAATGATTTATGGACTCGACCGTTTCTCGGAGGATCTTGATTTTTCGGTCTCTTTAAGCGGGCCGGGTTCTTTTGTCCTGGAGCCGCTCGCAAAAAATGTCGCGCAATCTCTCAGCGCGTTTGGAATTAATTGTGAAGTCGCCCGATTGAGGGTGATTCAAGCCGTCCACTCCTGTTTTTTTAAACTTTTGAATCCTTTGCACGAAGTCGATCCTTTCTTCCGAAAGGGACAAAAACTGGTGGTCAAATTTGATGTGGACACCAACCCGCCGGCAGGGGCGGGTGAGGCGATTTCCCCCATGAGCGGAGCTCACCTTTACAAGGTCCGCCATTACGACCTCCCCTCCCTGTTTGCCGGAAAACTTCACGCGATTCTCTACCGTCAATATACCAAGGGACGCGACCTCTACGATTTTCTCTGGTATCGGGGAAAAAATGTCGAGCCGAACCGAACGCTTCTTGAGAATGCGGTGGAACAAACGCAGAAGAAAAAAATCGACTTTACACAAGAGGCTTTGCGGGAGGCTTTGAGAGAACGATTTGAAAGGGTCGATTTTGAAAAGGCAAAGCAAGACGTGGAGCGATTTCTGACTGACTCCCACGCCCTGTCCCTCTTCGAGAAGGAGCTGTTTCTGAAATCGGTCGAGGGGTTGACTGTTTAGCGGAATGACAGGATCTTCTCGATCACATCCCCCATCACCTGATTGGGGGTCGAGGCGCCGGAGGTAATCCCGATCAGCAACGGACCGGCGGGGAGCCAGCCGCGCGCCACGACCGGTTCAAACCGGCCGACCGGCTTGTGGCGGATTTCATCGCAGGAGATAACGCAGTCGGAATCCTCAATATGATAGGTTTGGGTCTTTTCCGAGGCCATCTCGGCCAGGTGATTCGTATTGCTGGAGTTAAACCCTCCGATCACCACGATCAGCTCCAGTTTTTGCTTGATCAACTCCTGCATCGCGTTTTGCCGGTCCTCCGTCGCACTGCAGATCGTGTCAAAATTCCGGAAATGTTCCGCGAGATGCGAAACCCCGTAGCGGTCGGCGAGCGCCTGCTTGAGCCGGTCCGCAATCGCCAGCGACTCGCTCATCATCATGGTGGTCTGATTCGCGATCCCGATCCGTTGCAGATGCTTGTCCGGATCAAAACCGGCTGAAAGCTGATTTTTAAACCTTTTCAGAAAACCGTCCCGGTCACCCCCCCGACGGATGTAGTCGCAAACCTGATCGGTCTCTTCCATATTCAGGACCACCAAGTACCGCCCCTCGGGGTATCCTGACACGCGGGAGCTGGTCGCCTCGGTCTCCTCATGATAG
>CAYYFU010000059.1:2473-8444 GCA_964471095.1 uncultured Pseudomonadota bacterium | reverse complement strand
ATGATCCCGATGGTTGCGACGATTTCGGGACATTTCGTTGACGAAGGGGGGAATACCGCCACGCCAGAATCGAGTTATCTCTCGGTCTACTGCACCCGGGACAATCTCTGGCGCGCCTGTCAAACGGGCGAGTCTTCCTATAGTTGCAGGGTCTCTGCCGGCAACTGGTGTTGTGGTTACTGGCTGGATTGGGGAGGGGACTATGCCTCGGTTTCTCCCGGGGAGAGATCCTACTGTCATGAGGTCTCTTCCGGTTCATCGATCGCTCAGGATTTTACCCTGCTCAAGAGCAGCAGTATTAATGTTGCCGTCACGGATCATTTGGGAAACCCCACCCAATGGGCCTGGGTTGAGGCGAGCACCGTCTCCGCCGGAAATGTTGAGGCGGAGGAGAGCACCTTTATGTATTCGGGCAATGGCTGTTCGACCGATTCGAATGGTCGGTGTACGGTCCGGGTTGGTGCCTCCACCGGCGAAGAGGGAACCACTTATTATCTGCGGGCGCATCGGCCCTGGAATGAATTGAATAACGAAAATCTGACCCTGCCGGAAGAAGTCTCAGTGGTGGCGCACAGCGGTCAGAGCGTTGACGCTGCGACCCTTGTCTTCCGTGTCCTCGATGGGACGCTCGATGTGACGGCGGTTGCCGCTGCGGAGGCGCTGGAGGGAAGCACTTCCGAAACCTTGGCGACGGACATCGTTTCGGATGCCTACATCAGCTGTTTTTCTGAGTTGGGGGGGTATGCGGAGGCGAATACCGACGCGACCGGCAAGGCGGCGGTGAAATGTGTGAGTGGGGACCTCTGGCACTGTTTTGGTGTCAACCAGCTGCAAAACAGTCTCTATATCTCTGAATCGGCGGATACGACCTGCGTCGCAGGAGAGCCGACAGCCGTTGACATCAAATTGAATGCCGCAGGAACCATCCCGGATGCGGTCAGTCAGTCTTGGGATGCCGGAACAGCCAACACGATCTCACTGGCGGATGGATTTTCGGTTTCGATCCCGGCCAATGCAGCGGGGGAGAGTGGTGAGACGGTGACCGGTGTTGTCCAGCCGGATCCGATCCTGCCGTACCATGCCGGGATGCGGCCGGCCAGCAAGTATGGGTTTGATATTACCATCCGGGACTCGGCCGGTACGGAGATCACGCAGTTCAGCGGGGATCTGCAGATCTGTCTGCCGATGGATCCGGCCCAGATCGAGTTGTTGGGGCTCGATACCTCTCAGATCCATCTCGCATTTCGGGATACCTCGTCGGATGCCTATGTGGAGCTTGGCAACGTGACCATCAACACCACGAATAATACCGTCTGTGGAACGACCAATCACCTGACTGAATTTATCCTGGTGGGGAACGGCAACATCAAGGCGGCGGATGGGGATGCCGAGTCGGCTGAAGAAGAGGCGGAACGGACCGGTGAGGTCCAGTCAGGGGCTGCTGCCGGTGGATGCGGTGGTTGCTATTCACTGGGGCAGACCAGCCCCCTGCAGGATGATCGGTTGATTTGGGCCTTGGTGCTGATCCTCTTGGGTCTCCGAAGAAGATTGAGGCAAATTTTCCAATAGCTAAAAAGTTTCTGCCACATTACCTTCAAATCGATGGTGGGGCTCAAGCGACACCTTAATCTCTGGCGGCTCACGGCTTATGGGGTCGGGGATATCGTGGGGGCGGGTATTTATGCCCTGGTGGGAAAGGTGGCGGCGGAGGCCGGGGGGCTCGCTTGGTTCTCATTCGTAGTTGCCTGGCTGGTGATCCTCCCAACGGCGTTGAGTTATGGGGAGTTGACCAGTCGCTACCCCAAAAGTGGGGGTGTGGCGGTCTTTGCCGGTCGAGCGTTTCGAGATCCCCGCGTCCCGTTTCTCATTGGTTTCTTTGTCTTGCTTTCGGGGCTCGTGTCATCAGCAACGTCCGCCAACGGATTTTATGGTTATGGGAGTGCTTTTTTTACCGCCCCCCGGTGGATGATGGTCGTTGGTTTTCTCGGTTTTCTTTCCGTCGTCAACTTTTGGGGCATTCAGGCCTCTTCCCGCCTGAATGTCATCTGTCTGGTTGCGGAAGTCGGCGGATTGCTCCTGATTATCCTGTTCGGCGTTCCCCATTGGTTAGAAGGTCCTTTCCTGGCAGGGAAGGGCGGGTCCTTTCTGTCTCTTGAAAGCTTGGAGGGGGTTGCCTCGGCAAGTCTCCTTGCTTTTTTTGCTGCGATCGGTTTTGAAGATCTTTGCAATCTGTCCGAGGAGGTCAAAAATCCGGAGAAGGTCCTGCCTCGTGCGATATTATTAGCCACGGCACTGGCCTCCTTGATCTACATTGGCGTCGCCCTCACGGTGGTCTCGGTCGCTTCCATTGAGGAGCTGGGGACCTCCTCGGCCCCTCTCGCGATGGTGGCGGCCAAGATGCTCCCTTTTTTCAGCGCCAAGGTGGTGGCCCTGTTGGCCCTATTCTCCCTCACGAATACCGCCTTGGCCAATATGATCATGGGGTCGCGACTTCTTTATGGCATGTCTGCGGAGGGATGGATCTTTCCTGTCTTGCGGCGGATTCATCCCCGACGTCAAACTCCAACCGTTGCGATCGTTGTCACTTTTTTGATTACCCTCAGTCTGGCCCTGACCGGCCGGGTGAAAACTCTGGGTGAGACGACCAGTACCATTATGCTCACCTTGTTTATCATCGCAAATCTTTCACTCCTGGTGATTCGTATCAAAAAAATTCCCCCCGATTCATCCGCGAGTCATTTTCAACTTCCCTTGGTTGTTCCTCTTTTGGGGATTGTGCTTTCGCTGTTCCTGCTCACTCAAGCCCCTCCTCGGGCGTTTTTCAGGTGTTTCATTCTTTTGGGGGTTGGTCTCTGTTGCCTTGGGGTTTATCGGGGCTTGCTTTGGACACAGAAAAAACGTCGGCCCTCTTCATCGGATCCATGAAGAGGGCCGGGTTGATTGAACGGCAAGATTACGGACAACAGCTCAATGCCTTCTGATTGTTGTCGGTGGCAAAGACAAGCAAGGCATTGGACCCGGTTGCGGTCACATAGCAGTGATCGATATTCACCCCGGCATCCGCTACCTTTTTAAGGCATTCGGCGAGCGATCCGACCCGATGAGGGAGTTGACAGGAGACGACTTCTTTCTCTTGCCAGTTGAAGCCGCCTTTTTTGAGCGCTTCACCCGCCTTCTGGTTGTTCTCGGTCAGGATGCAGAAGCTTGACTTCCCTCCATCCCCCCAGGCCCCGACCCCCTGAATCGAAACCCCTGCCTCTTTGAGGCAGGCGGCGACTCGGGCGAGCGTTCCCGGTTTGTTCTCTGCTGCGACACAGAGCTCCTTGGTGAGATTGGCCATACGACACCTCCTTGGTGTAAATTGGGTTTGTTTTGGTTGCGGGAAATCTACTCCCGGAAAAGATTCAGGTGCAAGGGGTATTTTTCAGGGTCGTGCCAACAGCTCGACCGCCTTGTGGTTGTTGTTGGTTGCGAAAATAACCAGAGAAGTGGAACCGGCGACGGTGGCGTAACTATAAAAGATATTGAGACCGGCGGAGGACAATCGTTGTGTCGCGACATCGAGGGAGCCGACCCGATGAACCAGGGTTGTGATAACGACCTCCATCTCCCGGGTCTCAAGGCCGGCTTGATTCAAGGACTCCATGGCACGGAGATTATTATCGGTCACAAAGTGAAGCTGGGCGACTCCATCCCGGGAGAAGGCGCAAAAGGCATTGACGTTGACGCCGACCGCCTCAATCGCATGGGCCGCCTTGGCTAGAATCCCCTTGCCATCCGGGGTGGTTGCGAGGATCTCTTTAATAATTGCCGCCATACTCGTGAGATAGTCTCCCCGATTGGTCCCTGTCAACAGGGAATGAGGCTACAGCCTTTCAATAATGCAGGCGACAGCCATCCCTAACCCGGTGCAGAGCGTCACGAGGCCGTAGCGTTTGTTGGTCCTTTCCAGCTCGTCCAGAATCGTTCCGACCAGCATCGCGCCGGTGGCGCCGATCGGGTGACCCAACGCGATCGCACCTCCATTCACGTTGAGCTTGTCCCAGGCAGCCCCTTCCTTTTTCAGGTCATGGAGCCAGGCGAGCGGGACCGGTGCAAACGCCTCGTTCACTTCATAGAGGTCGATATCCTTCAACTTAAGTCCTGCCTTTTGCAGGATCCTTTTGGTGCAGGGAATCGGTCCCAGCAGCATGATGACCGGATCGTCGCCGATTTGTGCCGTCGCCACAATCCGGGCCCGGGGCCGCAGGCCGGTTTTTTCCAGACCGCGCTTTGAGGCAATAAGCACGGCGCCGGAGCCATCAACAATTCCGGACGAATTGCCGGCATGGATCTTGCCGTCCGGCTTGAAAGACGGTTTGAGCTTGGCCAACCCCTCCACCGTGGTTTGGGGTCGCATATGTTCGTCCTGGGCGAGCTGGGGGAGGGGGATAATCCCTTTCAACCGTTTTTCTTCCCAGGCGCGGGCGGCGCGCCGCTGTGATTCGACGGCAAATTCGTCGAGTTCTTGACGGGAAAAATGATAACGGTCGGCGATCATCTCGGCCGAAAGCCCCTGATGGGGGAGTTCCGGGTAACGCTGATGGAGCAACGACCCCTCCATCTTGAATTCAATCGCCATCGGGACGCGGGTCATATGTTCGACCCCCCCGGCGATGATCAGATCCTCTTGTCCCGACAGGCAGGCATGGGTTGCGGCGTTGACTGCGGTCAGGCCTGATCCGCAAAATCGATTCACCGTATAACCGGCGACCGATTCGGGGAGCCCCGCGGCCAGGACCGCTTCACGCGTAATGACGTTGTCCTGTTCGCCCCGTTGGCTCACACAACCATAGATCACCTCATCGAGCAGGGTTGGATCGATCCGGTTTCTTTTCACGATCGCCTGGAGCGGTATTGTTGCCAGATCAATCGGATGAAGCAGCGACAGACTTCCTTTTCTTTTTCCCCTCGGGGTGCGAATCGCATCGATGATATAGGCCTCAGGCATAGGGACTCCTTTCATCCACAAAATTTGTTAGAAACCCTGTTGAAACCGACCATGTCTTCAATATTTTATCTAATAAATTTAGTAAGTTACAGCTAAATGCACAAAAAATGTTCAGATAGAAATTGGAGTTATCCACAATTGTGTACAAGCTGTGACCATACATGTCATGTCAGTATCCCGATGAGCGCCCCAGTCAGACTTCTTTCGGTCTCGGTAGGGATTTCCCTTTCTTTCCAATAGAATAGACGTTGGCGCTTTCCCCAACCATCCTTTTCTTCATGAAGCAGACCGAGGTCACGGAAGGAGGTCAGCGCATTCTGCAAGATGAACTTTGAGATCGCCTCACGGTGCCGAATCCGATCCTTGAGAAAGAGGATTTTCCCCCGATGGAGCAACCATTTCAGCAGGTCCTTCTCTTCCCAACGACGAGTCCCCATTTGCGAGAGGGACTGCCAGAGAATCAGATAACCCTCCGTGTAAGGATCGAGGAGCCCGCTAAAATTTTCCAACAACTTCTTTCCTTCTGGCTGCAGATGAATCACCTCGTCCTCCAGCCGAAACAACTCTTTTTGCGCCAGATAATCAAAAACGCGTTGGAGGTGTTGTCGCAACGGTTGGCGTCGGCTGAACATAAATTCATAACGAAACAGCCGTTGGTAGAAACGGTAGGAGTTTTCCAGGCTCGCGACAGGAACCGTTTGGCCGGAAGCGAGCAGGATTCGGGAGGTGACGGCTAAGGAGACAAACAGCGGGAGAACCCCGTTCTTGTAATAGTTGAGCAAATTTCTCTTCTCTTCCGGGATATGATAAAAAACCCCCTCTTCATCCTGAATCTCCTGCAACAGTCCCTGGGCGCAGGCGGCTGTGATCGCCTCCTTGAAGGCTGCTTTTTTATGTCGTTGAACCGTGCCTGAAAAAGAGACCCCCTTAAACCGGAGATAATCGACGAACGACTCGAGCCGCCCCTGGAGTTCCGGGGAC
>CAYYFU010000059.1:0-2463 GCA_964471095.1 uncultured Pseudomonadota bacterium | reverse complement strand
TGTTGATCCCATAGGTCAATTGAAACGCCAGTTCCTCCACTTGGCCTCGTTTTTCCCGATAGGGGCTTTCCCGCAACCATTCCTTGAGAAACACCGGATCGCCAAACTGAAGATAAACCTTGCCGGACCTCTTTTTAAGATGCTGGATCAGACGGAGCAGATGCCAGGGGCGTTCCTCTTTTTTGGCAACCCCCCCCTCCTCAGCCAGATAACTCTTTTCCTCCAAGACCGATTCATAGGTGACGGAGGTCGGGATCAGCAGGACATCCTCCGCGGCCCCCTGTTGAAACGATTGGACAATGGCGGAAAGGATCCCCATTCGCGGGGGGAGAAGTTTTCCCGTCCGGCTCCGGGTCCCCTCGATAAAAAACTCCAGAACGGCCCGATCCCGGATCAACTCTTCAATATAAGCCCGGACACACCCGGCATACAGGGGGTTTCCCTCGTAGGATCGACGGATAAAAAAGGCCCCGCCTTTGCGGAACAGCGGACCGAGCGGCCAGAAGGAGAGATTGATCCCGGCCCAGACATGCGGCAGGGGGATCCGGTTTTGATAGAAGACGTAGGAGAGCAGCATATAATCCATGTGGCTTTTGTGGTTGGGGACAAAAACGATCGGGAGCTTGCCGGCCAGGCTTCGGATCTGGGTGAGACGCTGGGTATCGACGACCAATCCTTCATAGATTTTATCCAGGACCCAACTCAAGAAGGCGTCCCAAAAGGGGGTGGTCAGATAATTGATGTCCGCGGCAATTTCCTCAAGAGTGCGTCGCGCTTCACCTTCCACCAGCTCCCGCGACAAACCTTTCTCGGAGGCCTGATGGTCCAAAAATCGCTGAAAGGTCGGTTGGGCAAATAGGGACTGCAACACCTCAATCCGACCCCGGGGGGCGGGGTTCGGAATCTCCCGGGTCTTGCTCCGCAGGTAGTTCTTCAGGGAGTAAACAAGGCTTCTCCAGAATTTGAGGATCTTTTCCACGGGGCGGATCCTAGTATGATCCTGTTTGACTTGCAATGGCGTTGGAGGGGTCAGGGTTTGGGGAGGTCGGGATCCCGGGCGCGCGCTTCCTGATAAAAGCGCTCGTACAATTCCAGATTGCCTCGCGCTTTTTCGGCCAAGGCCTTATAATAATAGGCATCGGCGTTGTCCGGGTTATTGGCTAAGGCCCGGTCCGATGCTTGGGTGGCATCGTCATACCGTCCTGCCTTGAAGTAGGCTTCCCCCAAGTTGCTGAACAAGACACTCTCTTGGGGGGATTCCTGGGTTATTCGTTCCCAGAGCTCAATGGCATCTTGGATGCGGCCTGTTTGGAGGTAGACCGCGGCAAGGCCGTTCTGGGCATCAAGGTTGTCCGGAACGGCGATTAAGACCTCCTGGTAGTACCGTTCCGCCTCCTCCGGATTCGACTTATTATCGAAGGTATAAAGGTTCGCGAGGTTGTATTTTGTATCGAGGTGATCCGGATTGAGTGAGAGATTCTCTTTGAAATATTTTTCCGCCTCGTCGAGGTTTCCCTGCGACGAATGCAACACCCCCATTCCGAATAGAGCCTCGGGATTTCGTGGGTCTTTCTCCAGTTGTTCCTGTAACAGGGCTAGGGCCTCCTCCATCCTGCCGGCGTCAATTAGGGCAAGGCCGAGGTCGGCGATCATTTCGCTGTTGTCAGGGTTTTCCTGAACGGACTTTCGGAAAAACTGAATCTCTCTGTCCGGCCCCTCCGATTCGCCGATTCGTTCGGCGACCGATCGGTAGGCCTCCGCCTTTTTATAAGGATCGTCGTAGCGAGTTTCCAGCAATTCCTTTTTTGCTTCTTCAATCGACACATCCACTGCTGGCTGTGCCTCTCGTGCCGATCTGTCTCTGTCAGAAGAAGACTCGCGAGGGGGGGGCAAGTACCTTGCGAGGCGGGCATCCCGCTGGATTTGTTTTATCTGGCTGGGCCCTTTCTGGGAGGAGCTCTTGTCGAAGAAACGGGGCCACAGCGCGTAACCAATGAGGAGCAAGCAGGCCAAGGTGAAGATAAGCAATAAACGGCCTTTCGACATGGAGGATTTCTAACAAATCGTGGACAAAACTCAAGCGCTACGCCGAAATCGCTCATTCGGCGAAATTTCCCGATTGGTTTTCCACAGGATCGTGATAAAATGTGGGGATGGATGTTGACCTCGTTGCGATCGAAATTATAGAAAAGTGCAATCTCTACTGTGACTTTTGCGTAAGAAACGCGAGTCGTGACCTGAGGGGCCGGCTTCCTGTGGACCGGTTCCGTAAATGGATCGAGATATCGAAGTCAGCTTTTCCCTCGCTGGCCCATATTGCGTTGACGGGGGGCGAACCGTTCCTTCACGACAAAATCCTTGAGATGCTGGAGATTGTTCATGGTGAAGGACTTCGCGCCTCTGTAACGACAAACGGAACGGTCCTGATTCCCCGTGTTTTGGAGGGCATTCGGGATCTCCAAT
>CAYYFU010000058.1:0-8526 GCA_964471095.1 uncultured Pseudomonadota bacterium | reverse complement strand
TTCGACAAAATAAGGGGCCTGTCGGTCGTTAAAGTCCTTGTCGGTCCCCGCGTAATAGATGTAGAGTTGGGTCTTGAGGGCCTCGTCTTTTTCCTGCTTGCTGATGTACCCGTTCTCATAAAGGCGGCTCAAGACATGCTCCTGCCTCCGGCGTGCCTCCAACGGATTGTTAATGGGAGAAAAGGTCGTGGGGGCCGACGGGAGTCCGGCGATCAGGGAGATCTCCGCCAGATTCAGGTTTTTTAAGTCCTTATGAAAATAGTTTCGGGCGGCGGCCGCAACCCCATAGGCCCGGTTCCCCAGATAAATCTGATTGAGGTAAAGATAGAGGATCTGTTCCTTGCTCAGGTTTTGTTCGAGTTGGGTGGCCAGGATCGCCTCCTTGATCTTTCGTTCCACCTTTCTTTCCCGGGTCAGCAACAGGGCTCGGGTGACTTGCTGGGTGATCGTGGAACCGCCCTGAACCACCTTCCCCGCCTTGAGGTTTTCCAGAAAGGCCCGGACAATACTCTTGAGATCAACCCCGCGGTGTTCCCAAAACCGCTCATCTTCACTCGCGACAAACGCCTCGACCACCCTGGGGGGGATCTGTTCATACGGGACCAGGAAACGGCACTCCTGCCAAAACTCCCCGATCTTGGTTCCGTCAGAGGCAAACACCTCGCTCACGATCGGCGGGCGATAATCGGTCACCTGACTGATCTTCGGAAGGTCGCGGGAGAAGTGCAGGTAGAACATTCCTCCCGCCACCAAGGCGGCCAAGATCACCAATCCCAGCAGCGTGGAGACCATTTTGACCAGACGCCCGATTCCTTCAAAGACAGAGGGCATAAAGCGACGCTAAATTTTCTCTTGATTCTTTGTCAACAGCCGATATACACCCACGAAGCTTTTTAAGAAAAGGAGAACCTATGAGACTCAATCTCATTGCCACACTGAGTGTGGTGCTTGCCCTGGCGAGTTTCTCAGGCTGCAGCTTTGAGAAGAAGGGGGAACAACCCGCGGAGGTTCCATCCGCCGGAACCACCGAAGGTGAGCAGGCTGTTCAACCGACACCGCCGGAAGCGCCGGCACCGGCTCCCGAACAGCCGGCCGCGCCTCAGCAGTAAGCTTTTGCGTGAAAAAAATAGGGGTCCTGCCTTGACCGGCAGGGCCCCTATTTTTTTCTGAACGCCCTCGATTCATAGTTATCAAAAATAGAGCTGTGTCGTTTGAACTCCCGGCGGTAGAGACGGATCAGGCGAGCGACCAGCTTTTTGGGGTCGGCATCCAGAATCACCTTCGCCCCGGTCTGTTTGACCCGACAAATCTCAATAATGGTTTCGATCTGGTCCGCAATCCCCCCCGTATCGCGGAGGACGCCGATCAGTTTTCCCTCGTCGTAGGCGATCGCAAATTCTCCGAGGGTTCCGGAGCGTCCGCCGATGATGATCACGATTTCGGAGGAACGGATATTGACCACCTCGCGACCCATCAGGCCGGAGCCGGTAAAAATCAGCACATCGTGATGCTTGGTCGGGGCATCATATTTTTTAATATGTTCCAGCATCGAAAGACCGGGGGAAATTCCGATCACGAAACCGCCGACCTGTTTGGCCCCTTTGGCGGCCAGGTGGGGCAGACCGGGGCAGGCCCCGGTCACCATAATACATTCTTTTTCGGCAATCGCCCGGCCGAGCGCGATCGCCTTCTGTTTCTGTCTCTTGGTAAGTTTTTCGGTCGCTGACCCCATCACGCCGATTTTTATTTTCATAATAGTCGGGGGGAGGCCCCGCTCTCCACCCCGAACCCCCCATCTGATAGCAGCTACTTCATCGCTCGTTCCGGGGCTCGCACGGAGTCAATCCGATGCTCGCCTCCTCACTCGCTATTAATATATTTCTATTATCATAATTCTCTTTTTTGTGCATTTTTTTATGCTAATTTGGCCCTCTCTATGAAAATCGCATTACTAACCGGTGGGGGAGATTGCCCCGGACTCAACGCGGCGATTCGAGCGGTAGTGAGAAGGGCCGTCCACGCCGGCGACCGTGTTTTCGGGATCCAGGAGGGGTGGAAAGGTTTTTTGCAAGGGTCCATTCGACCTCTGGCCGTGCGAGAGGTGACTGGAATTCTCCCGATGGGAGGAACGATCTTGGGAACGTCACGAGTCAACCCTCTCAAGGTGAAGGGGGGGCTCCGCCGTTGCTTAAACCACTTTAAACGTTTGCAGCTGGAGGGACTGATTGCGATCGGCGGGGAGGGGACGCTTCGGATCGCCCAGGCCTTTTCGAAGGCCGGATTGCCGGTGGTTTGCATCCCCAAGACGATTGACAACGACACCTGGGGGACCGATTTTACGATCGGTTTCCAGACGGCGGTCCAGGTTGCCACGGATGCGATTGACCGCCTCCACACGACGGCGGAATCTCACCGTCGGGTCATGATCGTCGAGGTGATGGGGCGTCATGCCGGGTGGATCGCCACTTATGCCGGGATTGCGGGGGGGGCGGATGCAGTGCTGATCCCGGAAGAGGTTTTTGAATTTTCCGATCTCCTCCGAATTATCCGAAAACGGGCCCAACGCGGCCGACACTTTAGCCTGTTTGTTGTCTCGGAAGATGCGAGAATCCGGGTCGGCAAAAGAATTTTGAAAACGGCGGTTTCCCATGATGAGTATGGAGACGTGAAATTGGGCGGGATCGGCGAACTCTTGGCGCGGGAGTTGCGCCGCAAAACCGGTTCCGAAGTCCGGGTCACGGTTCTGGGGCATGTTCAACGGGGAGGGACGCCGACCGCGTTCGATCGGGTTCTGGCGACACGATTCAGTGTATTTGCCGTCGAGGCGGCCCGCCAGGGGCGTTGGGGAATCATGGTGGGACTGCAAGGCAACAAAATCGTGGCGGTTCCGTTGGCGGAGGTTGCCTCCCGGATCAAACGGGTGGAGCCTCCCTTTGCGGGGATCGCTCGCGTTTTTTTTGGGTGAACAATGTGGGGATATCTGCGGGATAACAAGATTCGTGAAGAGGCGATCGCTTGCGTTGCCTCTCTGCTGCTAGCGATCGGGAAGGGGGCGGCATTTCTCTGGACGGGGGCCCTGACGCTCTTGGCCTCGTCCCTCGACTCCCTGCTCGATTTTTTTGTCTCCAGCGTGAATCTCTTCTCGCTGGTGGTGGCCCAACGCCCGGCGGACGCGGACCATTCCTACGGTCATGGCAAGGCGGAGGCGATCGCCGGCCTTTTTCAGTCCCTGCTGATTTTCGGTTCAGCGATCTATCTGGTGGTGGCGAGCGTCCGGCGGTTTGCCCATGCCGAACCACTCCGCCATCTGGACGGAGGAATCGTCGTCATTTTTGTTTCGATGTTGGCGGGGGGATGGCTCGCCTGGCGGCTCCACCGCCGTGCCAATATGACCGGATCCGTGGTGCTGAAAACCGACTCCCTCCACTACGTGACCGATGTTTATACCTATGGCGGGATTCTGGTTTCGCTCGTCGCAATCCGTCTGACCGGCTGGACCGTTTTGGATCCGTTGGTGACGCTTCCGATCGCCGGGGCGATCTGCTGGCAGGCGGTTCGGTTGGGGAAACAGACGATTGACGAACTGATGGATCGGGAGGTTTCACCGGAGCTCCGCGAACAGATCTGGGAGATCGTAAAACGCCATCACCCGGATGTGATCGGGATGCACAACTTCAAATCCCGGCAGGCGGCGGCCAAAAAATTTGTCAAGTTTCATCTCGACATGCGACGGGATCTCACCTTTGAAGAGGTTCATGAGTTGGAAGAGAGGATTGCCGGGGAGATCCGGCGTGAACTTGGGAATATCCATGTGACGATCCATGCCGATCCTGAGGGGCACGGGTTGGACCAGACTGATTTGATGTAGATGAGCCTTTACCTCCAACTCTGCTTGCAGGGTTTTTTCTTTTGGCTGGCCTACGACCTTTCCCGTTTCCCGGTGATTCCCCTCTATGCCCAAAAATTAGGGCTCCCGCCGGAGGCGATCGGACTGGCGGTCGCTGCCTCAACGCTCACCGGCATTGTCGGAAAATCAATCGCCGGGGGGCTTTCGGACTCGATCGGCCGCAAGATCCTCATGATCACTGCCTGCCTCGTGGTGACGCTCCTTCCCTGTCTCTATTTCCTGGCGGATGACGCCTCCTCGCTTGTCACGCTGCGTCTCTTTCACGGTTTCGGGACCGCCATCATGGGACCGGTGGGACGCGCCTTTGCCTCCGACATCATCCCGGCCAACCGTCGGGGGAATCTCCTTTCCACCTACATGGCTACCACCAACCTCGGCACGCTGGCGGCCCGTTCGTTAGGGGGGTTCCTCCTTTTTTGGGGCGGGTTCTTTTTTCCCTTCGCCGCCAGCGCCGTGGCGGGAGTTATAGCCTTGGGGCTTGCCTTCCGATGGACGGCCGACCGACAACGGAAGGGGGCGCTCGGGCCGTTGTTTCAACAGCTGAAGGAGGGGTTCCGGCAGGTTGGGACCCATCGGACCGTGCTGGTGACCAGTGTGGTGGAGGCGGCGCAGTATTTCGCCTTGGGGGCGGTGGATGCCTTTCTGCCGATCTATGCCCAGGAAAAGGCAGGCCTCACCGACTGGCAGATCGGTCTCCTCTACGGCGTTCAGATGGGGATGATCCTCATTTCCAAGCCGTTCATGGGGTGGGTCTCCGATCAAGTGGGAAGAAGACCGCAGATCGTGATCGGCCTGTTGGCGGGGGGACTGTTCGTCTGGCGGATCCCGTGGGAGGTTTCGTTTATGATGCTCACGACGCTGGCGGCCCTTTTTGGGATCACGGTGGGGGTCACCACCTCGGCCACAACGGCGCTGGTGACGGATGTCTGCGAACGGCGCCACTACGGCGCCGCCCATGGGGTTTTCGGGACGATTCTTGATATCGGTCATGCGGCCGGTCCGATTCTGACCGGGTTTCTGATCGCCCGATGGAGCTACCGGCCCGGTTTTACGGTGGTCTCCCTCCTCCTGATTCTCGCTTCTCTTTGCTTCGCCTTTCTGGTAAGACCTAAAACAGACTCATGACACCGCGGCAGATCAGCGTACTGACCTTCCTCGTTCTTCTGGTCCTCGTCTTTTTTCAATTGATCGGTGTCTTTCGTATCTTTCTGATCCCGATCCTTTGGGCGATCATCCTCGCGATCGTCGTCTACCCGCTCTACGAAAGGCTATTTCGGGTTTTCGGGAAAAAGAAAAACCTGGCGGCTGCCACCGTGACCCTGCTGGTGATTCTGATTACGGCCGGCCCGATGGTCTTTTTCTCCGGCACCCTGGTTCGTGAGGCGCTTGATTTTTACGGCAAGGTCTCCAGCTGGATAGAATCAAAGGAACCACAGGGGGCCTGGCTCGAGATTCTGAACTCCCCGCTTGGGGGGTTGTGGCGGGAGATCCAGGAAAAGACCGCCAGCTTGAAGATCGAGATTGTCCCGCTCACGGTCAATTTCCTGGAGCGCCTGACCAACAGCATTGTCGGTCAGATGCAGGCCGGGGCGAAGAATTTTCTGGTTTTTGTGTTTGACTATTGCGTGACGGTCTTTGCGCTGTTTTTCTTTTTGCGGGATGGGGAGGCGCTGGCCAGGGGGTTTCAGCATTTTTTCCCCCTCCCCGAAAAACACAAGGAGACGGTGGTCGGGCGTTTGGAAGAGACCGTTTCGGCCGTGGTGCGGGGCGTTGGGATCACCGGGCTCACCCAAGGGGTGCTGGCTGGTCTCGCCTTCTGGGTGCTGGGGGTGCCGTATCCACTCTTCCTGTCGCTCTTGACCGCCTTTTTGGCCTTTGTCCCGCTCGGCGGCGCCGTGATGGTCTGGTTCCCCTCCGCCCTCTATCTTTATTTTTCGGATCATACCGGCCGGGCGGTCATTCTCTTTTTGTGGGGGGTGCTGGTGATCAGCATGGTCGATAATTTTTTAAAACCGATGTTGATCGGGGAGAAGGTCCGTCTGCCGGTCCTGTTTCTCTTTTTTGCGATCTTGGGCGGGCTCTCCTACTACGGCTTTATCGGGGTCTTTTTGGGCCCCGTCGTCCTGACCCTGTTCCTCACCTTGATCCGGATCTACCGGCAGGAATATTCCGTCTGAGAGTCGGCGCCTTGATCTTCCGGTACGCCCGTCTTTTGTGTCTGAATATGTCACTTTACATTTGGCATACCAAATGTTAATAAGGCCTTATGAAGTTAGAGTCCCGAAATTTGGAGCAACCGATCCGGCATGACCTGGAGAAGAAATTTGTCTTTCTCTCCGGCCCCCGGCAGGTCGGCAAAACGACGTTGGCCCGGCGGATCATCGAGGGGAATGGCGGGATCTACCTCCTCTACGACGATGATGCCGACCGGGAGCAGATCCTCAAGAAACTCTATGTCACCCGCCCCTGGGTCTGCCTCGACGAATTCCATAAATTTCCCCGATGGAAGAACCATCTCAAAGGGGTTTTCGACAAATACCACGACCGGCTGCATCTCATCCTGACCGGCAGTGCCCGGCTGGATGTCTACCAAAAGTCTGGCGACAGTTTGTTCGGGCGTTATTACCTCCACCACCTCCATCCCCTCACCGTGACCGAGCTTTCCTCACCCAACCTGCCCCCGTTGCCGCAGGACCTTTTCGAGCCGTTTCCCGCAGCCCCTCTGCTGGAACCTTTGATGAAATTCGGCGGATTCCCGGAGCCGTTTCTGACGCAGTCGGAAAATGAACACCGGCGGTGGTCGCAGGCAAGGCGCCGGCTCTTGATCCGCGAGGAGATGCGGGATCTCTCGCAGGTGGAATTGCTGGGCCTGGTGGAACAACTGATGTTGCTCCTCCCGGAACGGATCGGTTCTCTGTTTAGTTTCCGGTCCCTGGCCGAGATCGTTCAGGTCAGTCCGCCGACGATCCAAAACTGGATGGCGATTTTTGAACGGTTGTTCATTGTCTTTCGGGTGCCGCCTTACACGAAAAAGATCGCCCGTGCGATCCAGAAACAGCCGAAATTTTACCTCTACGATTGGTCACAATGTCCGGATGAGGGGGCCCGATTCGAGAACCTTATTGCCAGCCACCTCTGGAAAGCGGTTCAGCTTTGGACGGATCTGGGAGAGGGGGAGTTCGGGCTCCATTTTGTGAGGGACCGGGACCACCGGGAGGCCGATTTCCTCGTCACTCGCGATCGAAAGCCCTGGTTTCTGGTCGAGGCAAAACTGGCCGAAACCCAGTTGTCGGAGGCGCTGGTCTCCTTCTCAAGGCGGTTGGGCATCCCTGGAATCCAGCTTGTCGCCAAGGAGGGTCTGTACCGGCGGCAGGGAGATCTGGCAGTGATCAGCGCCAGCGCCTGGCTGGGAAGACTCCCCTAGCCCGGCGCTGATCCGGATCTATCGAAAGGAGTATACTGAGAATTAGCGATGACCAGAAACAGTGTCACAAATATCCCGCAGTGGATCTGCGACATCTTTTTGGTCTGGCAAAGAGAAGAACTCGGCACCTCTCAAAAGATTTGAAACCTCTTGGGGGCCAAGCCTCTCCAGTGTGAACTCTGATCCCACACGTTTTTTGGTTTTAGTATCCCTGCAGGCGAGTATCATGTTTTTTGATCCAATACGGTGGATTACCTCTGCGCTCAGATCACTTGGCCCCGCATGGGTCCAAATCCTTGATCCGAACGGTTCTTCCTTCTGATAGCTCCCAGCAAGGTCTATGCCTTGATATTCTAGCTGATAAAAGGAATTTCCAGAGCCAACAAAACAGCTGTCTTTAAATTTACTATTTCCAGAATCACTATCGATGCAGAAAAGATGCCCGGTATCTCTTCCAGCAAGTCGGAAGGCACTTGTCGTTCTCTTAAATGCCTCGACTTCATCATCCCCGAGTTTGTTTCGGTAAGACATATATTTTGCCTCAGGATCTTCCGCTGTTTTTTTAGAGCAAGCCACCAGGAATGAGACAAGTCCTATCACGGCAAACCCTAAAGCCCTTGCTTGAGACAACATGGTTGCCCTCCTAATTTTATTTCTCTCACGACAAGGTGATTATCGGCATTCGGGAAGGATTGTTGCGTGGAAACCCGCCTTTTTAAAAAACATTTTGCTTTCACGTGTAAGTACACGTAATTATTATAAAATATGGTCGTTTATTACTCTTGATCCAGTTGATCTTCCCAGAGGTATTTTTTTGTCAACTGCACCGTCACGCCGCTCATCAGGATCAACGAGACCAGATTAGGGACCGCCATCAGGCCGTTGGCGATGTCGGCAACCGCCCAGACGGCAGGGAGCGCGGCGACCGAGAGCCAGCGATAGGGGAGGACCGCCCGGCTTCCGAACAGGTATTCAACCGCCTTTTCTCCATAATAGGACCAGCCGAGGATCGTCGAAAAGACAAAGGTGAGGAGCCCAACGGTCAAGACCGTCGGTCCGACATACGGAATATGACTGAAGGCGGATTTGGTGAGCGCCGCCCCCTTCAGGCCGGCGGCCCAATCGCCGGAGCTGACCACCACCAGTCCCGTTATGGCACAGACCACGACAGTGTCCCAAAAGGTGCCGGTGGAAG
>CAYYFU010000057.1:0-8570 GCA_964471095.1 uncultured Pseudomonadota bacterium | reverse complement strand
TTTGATTTTACGTCCCACGTCCCAAGAGCCTCCATCCCATCCTTCCATAAAGAATCCCTGAAAGGAGGGTGAAAAAGCCGGTCGCCCAGAGGTCGACTCCACGAAAGGGGCTCACCTTTCCTGTGGCGACCCACAGGGCGGCCAACAGGGTCGTAAATTGCAACAGCGTGGTCACTTTAGAGATAAAAATCGGTTGATAGGTCATTGAAAACTTGCGCAGCTTAAAATAGAAGACCCCGACGGAAATCATCAAGTCCCGGGCAAAAACGAGCAAGGTCAGCCCCAGGGGGATAAAGTCCGCCGCCGTCAAACTGACAAAACCGATGAACATGAGGAACTTGTCCGCCACCGGGTCCAAAAAAGCCCCCAGTTCCGTCTTTTGCCTCATCAATCGGGCGATCGTCCCATCAACCATATCGGTCAAGGCCGCGACAATAAAAACCCAGAAGGCAGGCTTCCAGTCTTGGGCCCAGGCGAGTCCCAGGTAGGCAAAGGCAAACAAGATGCGCGAGGCGGTCAGAAAGTTGGGGAGGTTACGGATCATCTAGGATGTCGTATGAAATTTTTTGAATTTATTAAAGAACTTTTCCGAGACCTGGGCCTTGACCCAAACCCCGGACTTTTGATCCTTTCGTTCCAGGACCCGTGACGTTTTATAAAGTTGGGCGAGCTCCGACCCCGCTTGATGCGGTATCCGCAGGGTGACGACCCGGAAATCCTCCGCCAGTTTTTGATCGATCTTCACCAGGAGATCCCGAATCCCCTCCCCCGTCAGGGCCGAAATCGCCCCATTCTCCGGTCGCGATTCAACGGACGGGGGGGTTCCGGAGTCGATTTTGTTAAAGATGCGGAGCGTCGGCTGATGGTTCAGGCGGAGCTCCTGCAACACCTTTTCGACCGTCTGGATCCGGTCGCTCCAGTCTTCACAAGTCACATCAATCAGATGAAGCAGGAGGTCGGAATGGGCGATCTCCTCAAAGGTGGCCTGGAACGACTCCACCAGTTGATGCGGAAGCTTGCGAACGAATCCGACCGTATCCGCCAACAGCACCTCCCGGCCGGAGGGGAGTTTTAACCGTCTCACCGTCGGGTCCAGGGTCGCAAACAGTTTGTCTTCCACCAGCACCCCCGCCTGGGTCAGCCGGTTCATCAGCGTCGATTTGCCGGCATTGGTGTAACCGATCAGCGAAACGGTGGGGAGCGGAATCTCGTTCCGATTTTGGCGGTGAAGGATGCGGTTCTGACGGACCTTTCTCAGATCCTCCCCCAGCGTCCGGATCCGGACCCGGACCTTCCGGCGATCCATCTCCAATCTTGTTTCGCCGGGACCCCGGGTTCCGATCCCGCCGGCCAGCTGGGAGAACTCCGTTCCCCGACCGGCCAATCGGGGCAACAGATACTTCAGTTGGGCCAGTTCCACCTGGATCTTTCCTTCCCGAGTCCGGGCCCGACGGGCAAAGATATCGAGGATCAAGGCGGTCCGATCGATCACCTTCGTGTGAAGTCGCTCCTCCAGATTTCGATTCTGTGCGGGGGAAAGGTTCTCGTCAAAGATGACCAGGGCGATTTTCTCCCGTTCAACCTGCTCGGCCATTTCGGCGGCCTTCCCCTCCCCGATGAAGGTTGCCGGACGAATCTCTCTGAGCTCAAAGAAAAATCGGTCGCAGATTTCCGCCCCGGCGGTTTCCGCCAGGTCCCGCAATTCCTCCAGCAACAGTTTTTGAAATTCCTTCTCCCGAGGGCTTCGATAAAATCCAACCAAAATGGTTCTTTCTTTAAAAGAATGTGACAGTCGTTCCAAAAAGGTGGTCGACCTCCTTCTGCAGTTCCGAAGAGGGGCTCACCTCTTCGGGCAACGTTAAAATTGTCTCACCTTGAGAGCGCCCCTTCAAGTGCAGAAAGGCGGGCGCGGAACCGCGATAGATTTGCAGAATCCCCTTCAATTTTTCCAGCTGTTCGCGCGTCACTTCGCTCGGGAGCCGGAAATGAACCTCGGCGTTTTTGCCGGTGCCCGGCTTGAGGGGACGGATCTCATTCGCCAGGAGTTTAACCCCCTCCTCGGTCGCATCGATCTCCCCGCGGAGGAGGATCGGTTCATTCCCTTTCCAGAGGGCAAGGGACTTCTGGTACAGCTCCGGAAAGACGATGACCGACAAGGTCCCTTTCAAATCCTCCAGGGTCACGAAGGCCATCCGGTCGCCGTTTTTGGTGATCACCTCCCGAAGCTGTGAAACCATCCCGGCCACCTGGGCAACGGTCCCATCGGTCAGTTGCTGAACCCGCTGGGTATCGTGAGGAATCGCCGCCAGTTCCCGTTGAAAGTCATCGAGCGGGTGTCCCGTAATGTAAAAACCAAGCGATTGCTTTTCGTGATTCAGCCGCTCCCGACTCTCCCATTCGGGGATGTCGGGGACCGGAAATCTCTCCATGTCCTGCTCGAGACTCCCAAACAATGCGGTCTGTCCGGTCGCCCTCTCCTTTTGGACTCGCCCTCCCCGTTCCAGCGCCGCATCGAGCGTCTGAAACGCCTGGGATCTTCGGATCTCGAGCGAATCAAACGCGCCGCACTTGATCAAGCCTTCCAAAACCCGCCGGTTGACCTTTCGTAAGTCAACTGATTCGCAGAAATGGATAAACGAGCGAAACTTTTCCTCCTTCTTCCGTGCCTCCAGAATGACGTCAATGGCCGCCTCCCCGACATTTTTTACCGCCGCCAGTCCAAAACGAATCTCCCGCTCCCCCACGACGGAAAATCCGGTAAAACTCTCGTTGATGTCAGGGGGCAAGACGGCAATCCCCATCTCCCGGCAACTGTTGATATAGATCATCACCTTGTCGGTGTTCGCCATTTCGTGGGTGAGAAGCGAGGCGAGGTATTCCACCGGATAATGCGCCTTCAGATAGGCGGTCTGGTAAGAGATGAAGGCGTACGCCGCCGAGTGTGATTTGTTGAACCCGTATTCAGCGAACTTCGCCATCAGGTCAAAGATCTTTTCCGCCTTCTTGAGCGGGATCTGGCCCGCATGGCACCCCTTGATAAACCGGTCCCGTTGCTCCGCCCTCTCCTCCGCCTTCTTTTTTCCCATGGCCCGGCGCAGGATAGCCGCCTCTCCCAGCGAAAAATTGGCGAGCCGCGAGGCGATCTGCATCACCTGTTCCTGATACACGATGACCCCGTAGGTCTCCTGGAGGATCGGTTCCAGGGCGGGAAGTTCATAGCGAACCTGCACCTTGCCATGCTTTCGGTTGATAAAATCGTCCACCATCCCGCTCCCCAACGGCCCCGGCCGATAGAGGGCCACCAGCGCGATCAGATCGGGGAAGGTTGACGGTTTCAGCTTGACGATCAGTTCGCGCATCCCGGCCGATTCCAGCTGAAAGATCCCGGTGGTGTCGCCGATGGACAGAAGTTGATAGACCTTCGGATCATCGGGCGGGATGCTGTTGATGTCGATCTCCACCCCCCGGGTCCGGCGGATAATCTTCAAGGCCTGATCGATCACGGTCAGGGTCTTCAGGCCCAGGAAGTCAAACTTGATCAACCCGACCTCCTCCACCGCCTTCATGTCATATTGCGTGATCACTTCGCCGTTCTGCCCGCGGGAGATCGGCAAAAACTCGACCAGCGGCCGATCCGAGATCACGACGCCGGCGGCATGGGTCGAGGCATGACGGTTGAGTCCTTCCAGGGAGCGGGCGATCGAGATCAGCTTGTCGACCCGGGGATCATTCTGGATCAGCTCCTTCAACCGGGGTTCCTGCCGGATCGCCTCTTCCAGGGTGATGTTCAAGGCATTCGGAATCAGCTTGGCGATCCGGTCGACCTCCCCATACGGCATATTCATCACGCGGCCGACATCGCGGACCACCGCCTTCGCCTTCATCTTTCCAAAGGTGATGATCTGCGCCACATTCCCGTACTTTTTCTGCACATAGCGGATCACCTCATCCCGCCGGTCCATGCAGAAATCGATATCCATATCCGGCATGCTGATCCGTTCCGGATTCAAGAAACGCTCAAACAGCAGATGGTACGGCATCGGATCGAGATCGGTGATCTTCAAGGCATAGGCGACCAGACTCCCGGTCGCCGAACCGCGGCCGGGACCGACCGGGATCTTCTGCTCTTTGGCGAAATTGATGAAGTCGGCGACGATCAGAAAATAACCGGCAAAGCAGGTTTTTTGGATCATCCAGAGTTCCTGGTTGAGCCGGGTCTCATAAACGGAACGATCCCGAGGGGACTGGTTTTGGGAAATAACGGCCCAACGCTCTTCAAACCCGGCCCATGTTTTTTCCGCGAGATACTGATCCAGGCCCTTCTTTTCGGGCGGTTCAAAACGGGGGAAGTGATACGTCTTGAAATCAAGCTCCAGATTGCACCGTTGCGCAACCGCCAGGGTGTTGGCCGTTGCCTCCGGGATTTCTCGAAACAGTTCCTGCATCTCCGCCGCGGAGCGGAGGTAGAAGGCATCCGTTTCAAAACGCATCCGGTCCTGATCTTGAAGGGTCTTGCCGGTCTGGATGCAAAGCAGCGCCTCGTGCGCCGACGCATCACCCCTGGAGAGATAATGGCAGTCGTTGGTCCCGACCAGCGGGATCGAAAGCTCCTTCGCGATCTCCCGAACGACCTGGTTGTAGCGGGTCTGACTCTCCAGGCCGTTCTCCTGGATTTCCAGATAGAAGCGATCCCCAAAAAGTTGCAGAAACTGTTCCGCCACCTTGCGGGCCTGGGGCAAACCGGACTGCAGTGCCGCCTCGGCGAGTTCACTGGAAAGACAACCGGAAAGGACAATCAGCCCCGGACCGTATTCCTTCAACAGCTCCTTGTCGATTCGAGGTTTGTAATAAAATCCCTCCAGGTGGCCGGCGCTGATCAGACGACAGAGGTTCTGATACCCCTCCCGGTTCATCGCCAAGAGCGTCAGGTGGTGGTACGGTTCAAATCCCCTGCGTATTTTCTTTTCAAACCGGCTCCCCTGGGATTGGATGTACGCCTCGCATCCGAGGATCGGCTTGATCCCGTTCCGCACCGCCTTCTGATAAAATTCCACCGCCCCGTAGAGATTCCCATGATCCGTCATCGCCACCGCCGGCATCCGAAATTCCCGCGCCTTCTCACAAAGGGCGTCGATCGTGATCGCCCCGTCGAGCAGGCTGTATTGGGTGTGGAGGTGCAGATGGACAAAATCGGAATGGTGCATGGGGGCAGACCTTAATTAAACAGTAAAGTAAATGCAATCGGGGTGATGGAACACGAGGGCGGAGACCGAGGCCTCCGGTTCCATCATCATGCCGTCCGTCAGTTGCACCCCGATTTCCTCGGGCTTCAATAATTTCCAGATCCCCTGCTGATCATCCAGATTCGGGCAGGCCGGATAACCAAAGCTGTACCGCTTGCCGCGGTATTTGGTGGTAAATCGCTCCTGCATCGTCATCGTCGGCGGGTCCGGAAATCCCCAGTCCTCCCGGATCCGCCGGTGCAGCCATTCCGCAAGCGCCTCGGCGGTCTCGATCGCCAAGGACTGGAGGGCATGCGATTTCAGATACTCACCACGCTCCTTGGCCAGCGAAGACCGCTCGCGAACCCCCTCCCCTGCCCCAACGACAAAAATGGCGACATGATCCCTAAATCCCCCCTGCCCCCCTTTGTCAAAGGGGGGTTGGGGGGGATTTTGACTTGGCAAAACATAATCAGCCAAACAGAGCCCATCTGGTTTCACTTGCCGAGAAAAGTGGAATATATGAATCGGATCCTTGCCGCCGGGTGCAAAGAGATTGAGGTCGTTCCCCGCAGCCTCCGCCTCGAAGAACTGCCAGACCGCCTTCGGCCTCATAAAGATAAGCGCCTCTTCCTTGACCTTTTCGACCGCCTCATCGAGTTCCAGCGCCTTTCGGTCCCGCTCCGCCAGTTTTTTTTCAAAATTCCCCTTAAATCCCAAGTGTTTGGAGTACAACATCTGAGGATTTATATAACCCCAGATCTCCTTCAGTTGCGGAACATCACGAACTTTCCGGTCAAGATACGGGACCGGCGGGATCGGGATGTCGGTCTTAACTCGAGAACTCCGTGCCGTGGATTCGACGAAGCCCTCACCCGGCCTCCGGCCACCCTCTCCCGTATACGGGAGAGGGGCTGGGGGTGGGGGCACAGCTAGTTCCTTTCTCCCCTCCGGGCTCATCAGCCGATTGGCAAGATTCAGCCCGGTCATTGCATCCTTCGCGTAGAGGACCAAGCTGACGTATGACGGGGCGATCTTGCCCCGGGTAAACCGGTCGGACAGCGCCGCCCCGCCGACCAAAAGCGGGATCGTGATCCCCGCCTCCTTCAGGTCCCCCGCCGTCACCACCATCTGTTGCGCCGACTTGACCAGCAACCCGGAGAGCCCGATGATATCGGGCCGGTGCTCGCGATACGCCCGGATGATCTCCTCCGGCGGGACCTTAATTCCCAGATTGATGACCTGGTATCCGTTGTTTTTGAGAATGATCTCGACCAGATTTTTTCCGATGTCGTGGACGTCCCCCTTCACCGTCGCGAGCAAGACCTTGCCGCGAGATGCGGTATCCGCCTTCTCCATGAACTGTTCGAGATGCCCGACCGCCGCCTTCATCGCCTCGGCCGACTGCAACACCTCCGCGACGATCAGCTCGTTGTTATTGAACAGCCGCCCCACCTCCGCCATCCCGCTCATCAGCGGGCCGTTGATGATATCGAGCGGTTTTGCCCCCTCTCCCCGCTTCTTCTCCAGATCGGCCACCAGACCGTCCTTGGTCCCCTGAATAATATATTGAGCTAAACGTTCGTCGAGTGGGAGGGCCTGCGGCCCTTGTTTTTTCTTCACCGCGCCCCGATAAAACGCCGTGATCGCGGCGATATTGGCCTGGTTGATCGAGATTCGTTGTTCGGTAGATTGTTGACGCCAATCTGAAATCCCCCCCTCACTCCCCCTCTTTGACAAAGAGGGGGATGGGGGGAGATTAAACAGCAACTCCTCTGCCAATTTTTTCCCCTCTTCCGGGATCGACGCAAACCGTTCCAATTTTTCCGCATTCACGATCGCGAGGTCCAATCCCGCCTTGGTGGCATGATACAGAAAGACGGAGTTTACGACCTCGCGAGCGGCGGGGGGAAGCCCGAACGAGATGTTTGAAACGCCGAGGATCGTCTTGACCTGCGGGATCTCCCGCTTGATCAGCCGGATCCCCTCGATCGTCTCGACCGCCCCGCCGATGTAGTTGGCGTCCCCGGTCGCGGTCGGAAAGACCAGGGCATCGAAGATAATATCCTCCGGCGGGATCCGGTATTTTTCCGTCAACAACTGGAAGGAGCGTTTTGCCACGGCAAGTTTTCGTTCGCGGGTGAACGCCTGCGCCTGGACCGGATCTTCGTCGATGCAGCCGACCACCACCGCCGCGCCGTATTTCTTGATCAGCGGGCAGATTTTTCTAAATCGTTCCTCACCGTCCTCGAGGTTGATCGAATTGATGATCGACTTCCCCTGGCAGTAGGTGAGCGAGAGCTCGACAGCCTTCGGATCGGTCGTGTCGATCATCAGCGGCGCCTTGATCTTCCGGATCAGTTTTTCATAGAAATGCGGGATATCCTGCAACTCCTCCCGATCGGTCGACTGGAGGCAAACATCCACCACCTGCGCCCCGTTCTTCACCTGCCGACGCGCAATGTCGGTCGCCTCCTCCCATTGCTCCTTCGCCACCAGTCCCTTGAAGAGGCGCGAGCCGATCACGTTGGTCCGTTCCCCGACCAGCAAAGGACGGCTGTCATCGGACGCCTCAATCGCCTCAATCCCGCTGAAAAATGTGCGCCGTCTGAAATCCCCCCCACCCCCCTTTGACAAAGGGGGGCATGGGGGGATTTTCCGGGGTTTTTTACCAACCACCATCTGGGCCAGCGCCGCGATATGTTTCTCGGTCGTCCCGCAACACCCCCCCACGATGTTCAGCCAGCCGTTCGCGATGAACCGCTCCAACTGTCTCGCAAACGACTCCGGGGTCACCCGATAGAGCCCCTCCTCGTTCGGGAGGCCGGCGTTCGGATAACAGGAGACCCCGAACGGCGCCAGTTCATGGAGCGTCCGGACATGGTCGGTCATGAACTCCGGACCGGTCGCGCAGTTGAGCCCAATGGCCAATAAAGGAAGATGCATGAGTGAAACAGCGAAGCTGTCGGCCGCCTGGCCCCCGAGCATCGTCCCCATCGGTTCAATCGTCCCGGAGACCATCATCGGGAGCCGTCGGCCGGTCTCGGCAAACGCCTGTTCGATCCCGATCGTTGCCGCCTTGATATTCCGGGTGTCCTGACAGGTCTCGATCAAGAGCAGGTCCGCCCCCCCCTCGATCAGGCCAAGCGCCTGTGTCTCGAAATGCCCGATCAGCTCGGCGAACGTGACGCCCCCCGTGACCGAGATCGCCTTCGTGGTCGGACCGATCGAGCCGGCAACAAACCGGGGCCTCGCCGCTGTCGAGAATTCGGCGGCCGCCTTTCGCGCAAGTTCCGCGGCGGTCTTGTTGATCAGATGCGCCTTGTCCGCCAGACCATATTCAGCAAG
>CAYYFU010000056.1:0-8586 GCA_964471095.1 uncultured Pseudomonadota bacterium | reverse complement strand
ATGGCCCGCGAGCTTGCCGAGGCGGGATCCCTTCCGGTGATCGGACCGTCGATCTGGTATTACGGAGATATCGCCAAGTTATTTGCGCTCGGGGCCCAGGCAGTCAGCTTTGGTTCGATTTTCTTGTGGCACCCCTGGCGCCCCACCCTTTATGTCCGCAAATGGTTAAGGGCCAGCGACATCACCAAGGCATCTTCGTCGTTATCCCGATAATACTCTTTTCGGACCCCAACCGTTTCAAATCCGAATTTCTGATAGAGGGAAATGGCCGGTTGATTGGAACGGCGAACGTCGAGATAAATTTTCCCCACCGCGTTTTCTTTCGCACCCTCAATCAGAAATTTCATCAACTCGGTCCCGATCCCCGTTCGTCGATGACGGGGAGAGATGGCGATATTGATCAGATGAACCTCCCATCCGATACGCCAGAAATCAATATACCCCACCAGCTCATTCCCTTGATGCGCGACGTAGAGATGGGCGATCTCCAAAGTGAGCTCGGTTTCAAACAAGGAATAACTGAACGGGCTGGAAAACGAGACCTCCTCAATCTCCAGAATGCCGTTCAGATCCTTCGGTTGAGCGCGACGGATTTCGAGCGTCACGAAAAAAGCCCATGGGGCAGCTTGGCCTCAGCCCCCAGCTCCTCCTCGATCCGGATCAGCTGGTTGTATTTGGCCAGCCTCTCCGAACGAGACAAACTTCCGGTCTTGATCTGACCGGATGAAGTTCCAACGGCCAAATCGGCGATAAACGTGTCTTCCGTCTCCCCCGAACGGTGGGAGATCACCGTCCGGTACCCCGCCCCTTGTGCCATCCGGATCGTCTCCAGCGTCTCGGAAAGGGTTCCAATCTGGTTCAGTTTGATCAGGATCGCGTTCGCACACTTTTCCCGAATGCCCCGCTTGAGCCGCTCGGGGTTCGTGACAAAAAGATCGTCCCCGACCAGTTGGATGCTCGAACCTAACTGTCGCGTCATCAGACCCCAACCGGCCCAATCCTCTTCGGCCAGACCGTCTTCAATGGAGACTAACGGATACGACTGACGGAGCCGGCGATAATAATCGACCAGTTCCTCCGCACTCCTCTTCAGCCCCTCCTCGGTTCTCAACCGATACTCCCCTTTGACGTAAAACTCGCTGGAGGCGACATCCAGGGCGAGTCGCACCTCTTGACCCGCACGAAAACCGGCCTTTTGAATCGCCTCAACCAACAAATCGATCGCCTGCCGATTCGATTCAAGCCGGGGGGCAAACCCCCCTTCATCCCCCACCGCCGTGGAGAGATTCTTCGATTGCAGGAGTTTCTTCAAATGATGGAAAACCTCGGATCCGATCCGTAACGATTCCCGAAAATTCTCGCCGATCGGCACAATCATGAATTCCTGAATATCCAGATTATTGTCGGCATGCCGCCCCCCGTTAATAATATTGATGTGAGGCAGCGGCCATTGATATCCCTTCGCTCCGATCAGTTCCGCGATCCAACGATAAAGGGGTATCTTCTGGAAGGCAGCGCTGGCTCGGGCATAGGCGAGCGAGACCGCGAGCAAGGCATTCGCCCCCAGTCTTGATTTGTCGGCAGTTCCGTCCAGTTCCCGAAGCTGACGGTCCATCTCCTGCTGACGGCAGGATTCCATTCCCCGAAATCGCGCGGCAATCTCTTCGCGGATATGATGAACGGCGCGGGTCACCCCTTTCCCCAAATACCTTTTTTCATTATCTCGAAGCTCCACCGCCTCAAAGCTGCCGGTGGAGGCCCCCGAGGGAACGGCGGCCCGGCCCCAATCACCGCTCTCCAGGAAGAGATCCGCTTCGACGGTCGGCCAGCCCCGCGAATCGAGAATTTCCCGGGCCCGAATTTCTTTGATACGCGTTGTGCTTTTCAAAACGGTTCGTTGCTACCATCCCTCTTGAAAGATTGTCAATCGAAGGGAGTTCTGCTATGAACCTTAAAATGAATTCTCCCGAGAGGGAAAAGCGGATCCTGGGACTCGTCTTCTCCGGAGATTCGATCATCGATTGGCCCTGTCTCTCCCTTTCCAGCCAGGAAGAAGCCCGACATCTTCTGAAGATTAACGAGTACGATCTGGAACAGACTCGGGATCGAGATCGACTGATGGCGGTCCACAACGAGGCGGTCGGGTATCTTAAAAATCAGCTCCGTCTGGATCTCCCGGAAGAGATAACCCGGGCGGACCAACTGGAAGAACTTTTTCTTCTCGCCTCAGCGGAAATCGGCTCCCCCCTTCAAAAGGCGGCCTGCAGTCTTTTGAAATCCATGAATATCATTAATCATATCGACGGCCGTGAGCTTCTCTATAACGCACCGATCAGCACGCGCGATCTCTACAACCTGGTTGATGATAAAATTGAACGGGAACTTTCGCTGCTCGCACGGCGGGACATTCCCGGCATCCGCTATGAAGGGGGCCGAAAGTCGAAAGAAAGTCTGGTCACCAAACTGATCGCCAAACGGGAGACGATCGCCGCCCAGATCAACGACCGGGTCCGATACCGGATCGTGACCCCCAAACGCGACGATATCCTCAAGGTCATGACCCACCTCTTCGCAACGATTCTGCCCTACAACTATCTAATCCCGAACGCCTCGGCGAACAACCTGATTCCTCCGCAACCGTTCCTGGGATGGAAAAAAACGGTTTCACTCGCCGGTTATCGTCTCCTCAAGAAAATCTTGTCGACGGACAAGGAATATTCGGGGAAAAGCTATCGAGTTTTGAAATTTGCGGTCGATATGCCGGTACGACTGGATCGATTTTTGGGCGCCGCCCAACGGGTTTTTCGTACCGAGAGCCTCGGTTCCATCGCCTATGTGGTCGTGGAATTTCAGCTGGTCGATGAGGAGACCGCCCAGCGGAACGATTGGGGCGAAAACGCTCATGCCCTTTACAAGACCCGTCAAAAATCCGGCGTGGCCAAGCGGTTATGGGGAGGAGCGGTGTGAGCCCCTTTTTTCTGGTGGGCGCCGCCTTGACGGTCGGATTTGCCTTGATCGTGGCGCTGGCCTTGAGCGGTAAAAAGAGAGGGCGCTTCTTTCAGCCTGAATTTTCTCTCTCCCGGGACCAATTTGAAAAATTGGCGGTCGCGTTGCTCGAGGAGATGAAGCTGGACATCCAGGAAAGGGAATCCGTTGAAAACCAGACCGATCTCCTGGTCAGGAACCCAACACCGATTGTCGGTGGGTTTCTGCTGGTTCGCTGCCTTTACACCAACGATCCGCGAATGATCATTGAAGCGACGGCGATTTTGGAATTTTCCAACCTGATCCTGCAAGAACGGCTTTCCAAAGGAATCTTGATGACCACCGGACGTTTGACCCCCGACCTCCCCGGCCTGGGAGAATTGGCGCCGATCGAATTCATCGACGGAGATCGTTTTCTGGGGTTACTGCAAAAATACCGCCTCGCGGTCCCTCAAATGACTTAAGGCCGGATCATCCTTTTGTAGATTTCGTCTTTCTTGCCTTGCCGGATCAGGCGGTCATTGATCCAGATTTCGCGAAAGGCGCTGGCACAACAAGCAACGATCGCAAAAAGCATCACGACAATCGCGATGTTGTCCGGCTGGGTGATGATTTCGATAAAATTTTCCACGGTTGTTGCATCTCCTAGCGAAATCGGTTATTCCTGTCAACCGCGTGGTTTCCACTTTGGAAAATCTGAACCCGATCTGGATTTCGCTGGCCCCCCTGATCGCGGTCAACCTCTTCTTCCTCGTCACGCTCATCCTCTTTCGGGCGACTTACAGCCGCCGGCCGCACCACGAAGATCTCACGCGAAAGCACTACTCCCGGTTTCTGTCGCTGTTTTTTGTCGACTATTGGTATTGGCTTTTGACCCCCCTTGAAAGGGGGCTGGTTCGGTTGCGAATCGGCCCGGACGCCCTCACGATCACCGGTCTCGTCTTCTCCGCCGTGGCCGGCACTTGCTTTCACCTCGGAATGGTCGGGGCCGGCGGCTGGCTGATGATCTTCGGCGCGACCTTTGACATGCTGGATGGACGGATCGCCCGGCTGACCGGCCGTGAGAGCCGCTCCGGGGCCTATTTTGATTCGGTGATCGACCGCTTTTCGGAGGGGGTCGTGTTCCTGGGGCTGGCCAGCTGGTACCGGGAGGGGTGGGTGCTCGCCTTCGTCGTGATCGGCCTGATCGGATCGATGATGGTCTCCTACACCCGCGCCCGCGGCGAGGGGATCGGGATTCAGGTGACTCGAGGGATCATGCAGAGACCGGAACGGATCGTCTATCTGGGAGTCGGGTCGATCTTCAGTCCGATCGCCGCTTATTTCGTCTCAAAGGTTTACCCCGTGCCCTACGATTTCATGACGATCCTGGCGGTCGTTGTGATTGCACTCTTGACCAATCTAGGCGCGATCTGGAGGATCCAGTACGTGCTGCTCAAAACCGATCACCAGCCGACGAACCGCCGGATGTTCCGCAGAATCGTCGGGAAATGGGTGAAATAAAGGAAGTTACTGCCGATACGACGGTAACTCCAGATGGGCCGGCAGTTTTACGTCATGCTCAAATTCCGGGACCGGCATCGGGCGGCTCCCGGCATAGACCGTGTGGCGGCCATGTTGCTTGTACCACTCCGCCACCGAGGCGTTCTTGAACATGTTTTCGATGATCTGCCGCCAGCCGACCCCGGTGTTGTAGGCGCAGAATGAGATCTCCCCCAGTTGCGTGGCGTAAGGAATAATGCACCGTTCGGTCCGGCGAAAGTCGTAATTGAAGAGGTCCTGAAACCACATCCCGGCGACAAACATGAAATGCCACCGGTCTTTCTTGCGCTCAGAGCCGACCCCGTAGTTGACCTTCCCCCCCTTCAAGCCCCCGCCGGTCGTCTTGTCGAATTTCGTCAGGAAGTCCCTGAGGGTCAACTCGCGCGGCGCCTGTTGCGGATCGTAATTTCGGAGGACCGAACAAGCGACCTCCGCCTTCGTCAGCCAGGCCGGCTGGCAGGCATCGGTGATCTCCTGCACGTCTTTCAGGATCCTTTCGAGGTTCATGAACTCGGTCAGCGGGAGCCATTTTTTGCTCCGCTTGTCGACAAACATCGCCATCCCGGTCCCGCAGTTCGGATGACAACCGCATTTCAGCGTGCCCCAATCCTGATGCGGCCCCTTCAGGTAATCCGCCAGATCGGAAAACGGGCCGATCGCGGAGAGCGGAAACCAGTCGCGGAGCGGCTCCGAGACCCCGGTCTGCTTCTTCACATCGTGGGCCAGATGGGAGAGGGTGTAGCGGTGCCGCCGCCGGTCTTCATCAGAAATATCCTCGTCACGTCCCGTGAACGAGACCGGCTGGAACGAGACAAAGGTGATTTTGTCGGAATTTTGGATCGCAAAATCGACGAGCGGCCCGACCTGATGGTCGTTGATCGAATTGACGATCGTCACCACCAGCACGACATCAATGCCGGCCTCTGCCAGGTGGGTGATCGCCCGGAGTTTCACATCAAAAAGATTGCTGATCTTGCGATGCTCGTTGTTTTCGTTCCCAACCCCGTCAAATTGCAGGTAGGCGATCCGCATCCCCGCCTCGTACGCCTGCTTGGCAAACTCCGGCTCCTGGGCAAATCGGATCCCGTTGGTCGCCGCCTGGACGCTGAAATAACCGACCTGTTTGGCATAGCGGACCGCATCGAGAAAATAGGGGGAGAGGGTCGGCTCGCCGCCCGAAAACTGGATCGACATCTGCCGGCGCGGCTGGATTTTCAGGGAATTGTCCAGCAGTTCCTGCACCTCCTCCCACGACAATTCATGCACGTAGCCGACCTGATTCGCGTCCATGAAACAGGGATCGCACATCATGTTGCAACGGTTCGTCAAATCGACCGTCAGCACCGAACCGCGCCCGAATTGGATGCTGGAGGTCCCGTGGTTTCGGAGCTCGGTCAGCGGGGATTTGAAATCACTCCCCGGATAAAGTTTTTCAATCCTCTCCAGAAATGTCGGGTCGATCGCCATGACGTCTTCGGTGGCGCCGTGCTTGGCACAGTTCTTCACCATCAGGATCTTGCCGTCTCTTTCAATGATCTGGGCCTTCACCTCGCCCGGATGGGAATCGATCAGATGGGTGTAGTCCTTCTCGCCCGACACAATCGACTGACGGACCTCTTTCACGCACCGGGGGCAGAGCGAATCGGTCTGGCGCGGCCAGCCGAGCGGGGGAAAGACACGCTCTTTGCTTTTCAGGAGCGGTGCCGGCGCCCAGTTCGGCTGAAACGGCTTCCCCTGATGAACCCAGTTGACCAGACGAAACAGCGACCAGAGGAGCCTCGCCCCAAGGACGAGGAACCGTTCCCCCCACTTCCTTCCCCCCTGCTCCAGTTTCCCCGCCGTCAGCCCTTGCGGTGCCCGGCTCTGGATCTCCTCCTGCATCGCCTTCAGTTCATCGTATGCGACGGCTGCCATGGGATCCTCCGTTTACTTTGTTTTGAACGTTCTAAACTATTGATATCCCTCACGAAATTTCATTATCCGTAGCGAAGAAGAAACGGGATGTCAAGCAAACAATGCGATGGCTGCCTCCGGTTTTTTCTGTACGTCAACCGTTCTTCGTGTTAGCGGATAGCGAATTTTGAACACCGCTCTCCGCCAACCGCGCCGTCGACTGAAGCTTGGGATCATTGATCTGGTCGCCAAGCAACCAACCCGGTCTGTCTATTCCCGGATCGTCAACCCAAACTACACCTCGATTATGCCCCAGGTCATCGGGGTCTGGGCGGAACAGATGGGTCATGAGGTCCACTACCTGACCTATACCGGTTTTGAAGACCTGTATCGGGAGTTGCCGGTTGACATCGATATCCTCTTGATCAGCACCTTTACGCAAAATGCCTATACCGCCTACAGCATCTCCAATATTTTTCGCCGGAAAAAGGTCGTCACCGTTTTGGGAGGTCCTCACGCCCGGGCGTATGCGGAAGATGCCAAGTATCATTTCGACTATGTGCTGGGAATGACCGACAAGCCTCTGATCCAACGTCTGTTCGAGGACTTTGCGCCGCATCCTGAGGAAGGAATGCACCTCGCCGCTCCTCAGCAACCCCGTGAACTGCCCGGGATCCGCGAGCGATGGAAGTTCCTGCAAAAAAATCTTGCCAAGACGCGCATTGTTCATGTGGTTCCGATGATCGGAAGCCTCGGTTGTCCCTATACCTGCAGTTTTTGCATCGACTCCCAGATCGACTATCAACCGCTGCCGTTCGACCAGATCCGCGAGGATCTCGATTTTTTGCAAAGACAACCGAAGCCGCCGATTGTCGCCTGGTACGACCCGAATTTCGGCATCCGCTTCAATGACTATCTCGACATCATCGAGTCGGTGGTCCCCCCGGGACGGATGGCGTTTGGCGGCGAGAGCAGCCTTTCGCTCCTCAGTGAAGCAAATCTCAAGCGGCTTAAAAAAAACAATTTCATCGTGATGCTGCCGGGGATCGAGTCCTGGTTTGATTTCAACGGCAAATCAAAACAGCAGAAAAACGTCGGTTTGGACAAGGTCCAGGCGGTTGCCGAACAGGTGAACCTGATTTTGCAACATATCCCGTATGTCCAGACGAACCTGATTTTTGGTCTGGATAACGACGCCGGCCCGCTTCCGTTTGAATTGACCAAGAAGTTCATCGATCTTGCCCCCGGCGTTTATACCAATTTTGCCTTTATCACCGCGTTCGGCAATTCGGCGCCATTGAACCGCCAGTATCAGGCCGAGGGGCGTGTCATTGACATCCCGTTTCCGTTTCTGGACGGAAACTCGGGATTGAACGTCCGGTTGAAGAACTATTCCTTCGTTGAATTCTACGATCACATCATCGATCTGGCCCAATATGCCTTTTCCGGGGCGCGCGTCTGGAAACGGTTTCAGGCAAACCAGCACCCCCTGCCGCGTTGGATGAATCTGTTGCGTGCCCTCTTCTCCGGCAAGGGGAGCGGCGGAAATTATTCCGTCATCCGGAATCTGTTGGCCACCGATCGCGAATTTCAACGCTTCTATGCAGGGGAGACGACACGGCCGCCCCCGTTTTACCGCGATCGGGTCCGGAAGAGTATTGGGCCTTTCTACGATCACCTGCCCCAACGAACCTTGGATTACCTGAAGGGAGGCGAAGGGTCCCCGAACCCCAGAATCTCCAACGCCTTACCGCAACCCCTGGTTGCCTAGGAAGCGAAAATAAACGTCCTAATCCCTTTACGGATGATCATGACCGCAATCGCCGTCAAGACCAGATTCGCAATCTTGGAGAGGGCCCGCATCCCCGCCTTGCCGATCAGTTGATGGATCCCGTTCGACCCCCAAAAAATGAGCGCAGCGATCACGATATTGAGAGCGGTCGCCAGCATCGTCGGGAAATGCCCATGTTGATCGGCCAAGATAAGAATCGTCGTCAAAACGGCCGGTCCGACGATGAGCGGGACGCCAATCGGCACCGCGCCGAGCGTATCCAGATCGACACTGGTCGGGCGCCGGCCGGTCATCAGATCGGTCATCGCGATCACAAAAAGCAGAAAACCGCCCGCCACCATGAAATCGGCCACCGTAATCCCCAGCAACCTGAA
>CAYYFU010000055.1:0-8652 GCA_964471095.1 uncultured Pseudomonadota bacterium | reverse complement strand
GGGGTTCCCCGAGGCCTGCTCGGGAGACATGTAGGCGTATTTCCCTTTCAGGACGCCGGTCAGCGTCTCGCGGCTCCGCGAGGCGGCCTTTGCCACCCCAAAATCGGTAATTTTGACCTGTCCGTCGCGCGAAATCAGGATATTGGCCGGCGAGATGTCCCGATGGACAAGATGCAGCGGCTGACCCGACAGGCCGGTCTTCCGGTTGGCATTGGGGAGTCCTTCGAGCAGATCGCGCGCAATTGTCAGGGCGATCTCGGGGGGAGTCCCTCCCCTTTTTCGATCCGCCTGCATCATTTGCCGGAGGTCAATCCCCTCGACATACTCCATCGCGAGGAAGTAGGTCTCGCCGTCACGACCGAGCTCAAAAACCTGGACGATATGGGGATGGGTCAATTGCTCGACCATCTTCGCCTCATCCACCAACATTGAGATAAATTCCGGGTCCCGGGACCATTGCGGCAGGATCTTCTTGATGACGAGACGCTTCTCAAACCCCTCCACGCCGGTCAGTTTCGCGAGGTAGATCTCAGCCATGCCACCCACGGCGAGCCGTTCGATCAACTGATAACGGCCCAATCGGCTTGGAGACGACATAATTCTTTTAAGTATCAAAGAGTTGTTGATTGATTCAAGGATTATGATTTCTGCTTTGCCTTCTTCTCCCGGCATGTTATCTCCCTGTCCCCTATGGACGGTCTGGCCCAGCCCACCGCGTCAACCCGCCCCCTGGACGAGGCGATCCTTCGCGCCCAACAGTCGCTCCAGCTGGATCAGCAACCGGAGGGATATTGGTGGTACACCCTCGAGGCCAACGAATCGATCGGCGCCGGCTTCATCCAGTTGATGCACTTTTTGGGCGAGGTTGACCCGGAAACCCAGGCCGGCCTGGCCCGACGGGTCTTGAACGAGCAGCGATCAGACGGTTCCTGGCCGCTTTTTTATGACGGGCCAGCCGACCTTTCCGTCACGGTTGAATGTTACTTCGCCTTGAGGTTGGCCGGTTTTTCACCGGAGGAGCCTGCCTTGCGGAAGGCCCGAGCGGTGATTCTGAAGCAGGGCGGGATCGAAAACGTCCGGGTCTTTACCAAGATCCACCTGGCCCTCTTTGGTCTCGTCCCCTGGTCGGAATCCCCCGCCATGCCGACCTGGCTGATCCATCTCCCCCTCCACAGCGGACTCTCGATCTATGAATTTTCCAGTTGGGCACGCGCCTCGATCGTCCCGCTGCTGGTGGTGTTGGATAAAAAACCGGTGGTGCCGATCGAGTTTGATCTGGATGAATTACTTTCTGGAAATCCCCCCACCCCCCCTTTTGCAAAGGGGGGCAAGGGGGGATTTTTTTCCTATCTCGATAAAATACTTAAACAGCTTAACCACCTCCCCTTTCATCCCGGTAAGAAAAAGGCGCTTCAAGCCTGTGAGGCCTGGATCCGCGGGCATATCGCCCGAACCGAGGATATCTATCCCGCGATGGCGTACGGGGCGATGGCGATCAAGGCGCTCGGTTATCCCACCAGTGATCCCACGATCCAAAAGGCGCTGGGGGGATTAATGAAGTTTCGGCAAGGTTATGCTGTGGGTGGCACGAGGGAAACTAGTGACAGGACCCACAGCACAGCTTTCCACCAACAGTGCTGCATCTCCCCCCTCTGGGACACCCCCTGGGCCGGCACCGCCCTGCTGGAATCCGGGACGCCCCCGGATGATTCCGCCCTCCTCAAGGCGGCCCGCACCCTCCTCTCCAAACAGATCCGCGAGTTTCGCGGCGATTGGAGTTTCAAGAATCCCAAGGGCCAGCCGGGCGGATGGGCGTTCGAGTTTGAAAATGATTTTTTTCCCGATGTCGATGACACAATCCAGATCCTCTATTTTTTGAGAAAAACCACTCTTCCGGAGACCGAGAAGAGGGAACCAATCCGGCGGGGGCTCGATTGGCTCTTGTCGATGCAGTCGAAAAACGGCGGTTGGGCCGCCTTTGACAAGGACAACCTTGCCGGCTGGGTCAACAAGATCCCGTTCTCCGATCATGGCGCCTGCCTGGACCGACCGACGCCGGACATCACCGGACGGATGCTGGAGCTGTTGCCGTTGTTCGGCTACGGCAAAAAAGATCCGGTCGTCCGTCGGGCGATCGGCTTTCTGCACCAGACGCAGGAACCCTTTGGCCCCTGGCGCGGCCGTTGGGGCGTGAACTTCATTTACGGGACTTGGTGCGTCATGCAAGGGTTGCGGGCGATTGGGGTGAATATGCATTCCGGAGAAGTCTCCAAGGCGATTGGGTGGCTCAAGTCAATCCAGAACGACGATGGTGGTTGGGGGGAGTCCTGCCTCTCCGACCGGGAGAATCGGTACGTCCCGCTTGGGGCTTCCGTTCCCTCACAAACGGCCTGGGCAATCATGGCGTTGATCGCCGCGGGAGAGGCCGATTCGCCCGCTGGCGAGCGTGGGATGCAGTTTCTGATCGACAATCAGACTGGCGACGGGCGGTGGGAAGAGAGGCATTTCACCGGCACCGGCTTCCCCGGTCACTTCTATATCCGGTATCATGGGTATCGACAGTATTTTCCGTTGTTGGCGTTGGGGAGATATCGGGCCGTTATTCAAACCGGTTGACGAAAACCCCCCGGCCGGTTTCCGCACCCGTTGAATCAAGAGAGTTCTGGATCCAGATTGCAAAGGCGTTTCCTTCGTTGTCCAACGCAAGCCAGGGAGACGCAGCGTCACCGCTGTCATCGGTTTCCAGCAGGACCGGCGTCCCCCACCCGACAGCCGGCTGATAGCGACTTGCATAAATGCTGGAGCAGGGATCCGGCGGGACGCCACAGCTGTGGTCCTCCTGTTCCCAGACCGCGATCGCATTTCCTGCCGTGTCCATCACCACCTGGGGATTTTTTGCCCTCCCGGTCCCCGAAGAGACCTGAATGACAGGGGGAAGCGGGGCCCCCTCCGCGAAATAGCGTGAATAGACCCGCCAGGTCGATCCATCATTTTGTAGCCAGACCAACACACTATTGGCGGCGCCCGGCTGGACGGCCGCCCGTGGTGACGAGGCATCTCCGGTCGCCGTATCCATAGGGGCCGCTGACCCCACCCAGGCCGAGGTTGCAGGGTTATACGTACGGGAATAGATATCCCGGACCGCACCGGCATCGGTGGTCGGTCTTTGCGCCCAGACCGCTGCAAATCTCACCGTCCCCGAAATAGAAGTGGTAACGAGTTGGGTTGACTCCGCACTCCCCGGGAGGGTATCGACCTCGACCGCCGGCCCGAGGGTTGTCGTTGCCGCACTGTAATAGGCGGCATAGACGTTGTATTTGCTCCCCGCCACGGTATCCGGTCGTTGGGTCCAGATCAGCATCGCGTTCCCGTTCGCATCGTAGGCAACGTTGGGGGCAACATCCGGAGGGCCCGCGACCCCGTCAATGGGCGTTGACGGGGAAATCCCTGATCCCCAGGCCCCGGTCGTCCCACTGCACTGGTTTGCGTAAATCCCATAGCTTCCAGCCCCCTCATTCTGGTTCCAGATCACCAGGGCGTTACCGTTGGGGGCCATCGCCAGCCGCTGCATCGAGGCTGTTCCAGGAAGGGAATCAATCGAGGTCGGGGAATTCCAGGCGACCGAAGAGACAATATTGGTCTCGCTACCGACAATCTTTCCCCAGACCGCGCGGGCAGAGCCATCCGGCAGGAATCCGATCTGGGGGAAGGCCCAGACATAGGGGTCGCCGGAATCGAACTGGTTCACCGTCTCCCAGAGAGCGGTTGTCCGATTGTAACGCCGTGTATAGATCTGGGTCGCTGTGGGAATGGGGGGAACACCATCGGCCGCTACGAGTGAGGACCAGATCGCCGTCGCATTTCCGGAGGGATCGAATGCCAGGTGGGAGGTAAGCGGCATCAACAGGTTGTCACTGATTCCCTCGATGTCGATCGCGGTCCCCCAGCCCCGGCCTGCCGTGGTGAAGCTGGTCGTAAAACTTGCCGCCAGCGGGTTGCCGGCCAGATCTTTAATGCCCGCCGTCCCTGTGACTGTATAGCCTGTCGAGTGGGCCAACCTCGAGGCGGCGGTAAAGGTGATCACCACCCCCTCGACCAGACGGCCTCCCTCGACCGGGGTCGTTCCTGCCGTGATTGAAAGGGTTTCACTCGTGACGGAGGCTGGGTCGATCGGTTCGGAGAAGCTGATCTGAACCGTCGTGTTCCGTGGCACATTGGTTGCCAAGTTGGCAGGGCTTGCGGTAACCACGGTTGGCGCCGTGGTATCACCGGCGGGGCAATCGGCCGGGCAGGCTACATTCGTCTCCCCGGTCTCACAACTTCCATTGCCGCAAACAACAGCACCCCCTCCTCCACCCTCCCCACCGCCTTCTCCACCGCCAGCCCCTCCCCCCCCGGCTGATTCGGAAGGACCGGGTCGTTGCTGATCGGCGGTCTGATTGGGCAACGGGATCGGGGTCAGCTTGGCCCGTTTAAAATACTTGCAGCCGGTCGTCTGGGAAAAGATCAAGAGGACCGAAATAAGAAAGAATTTTAATGTAACCCGCATCCCCATCCGCCTCCTCCCTTGGCATGTTTAAACTCCTGGTAACGGATCTCCTCATTCTGGTCAGGGACCAGACCTCCCGTGGTTATCTGCTTGCAATCGGCACTGCAACTGTCTCCATCGGCGGTATTCCCATCGTCGCACGCCTCGTCGGCCTCCTGCAGACCATTCCCGCAGACCGGCCCAGGACAGTTGCCACAGTCGGCGGGACAGCTCGTACAGCTCTCGTCGCCCGCACAACTGCCGTTCCCACAACCCTCGGTCCCCCCTCCACCACAGTCGGCGGGACAACTGGCGGCATCCTCCCCCGGCTCACAGGTCCCGTTACCGCAGACCGGGGGGGTGACCGTCGCTAACAGGATCACACTGTCGGTGTTATTCCCCGGGTCCATATCGAGACCATCGCTAGAAACGGTCGCCGTGAGGGGGTAACTCCCCGCGACGTCAGGTCGCACGTTGAGGATCAGCGTCATCGTCGACCCGACCGATAACGCACCCAAATTACAGGAAATTGTCTCGATCCCTGTGCAGGCAGCCAGATCGGAGGAGACAAAGGAGACCCCGGCAGGAAGCGGGAGGGTCAATCGGGCATTTTGGGCCTCCTCTGGCCCGAGACTATCCAAGTCAACCCCGATCGGGACTGTGGTACCGGGTGCGACCCCAACCCCCCCTGCCGTGAGCAGCTCGACATTAAGGTTCGGCCTCCAATCATCCAGATATCGGGCGAGCGCAAAGTCGTAATCATCGAAGAGGCTCGCCTTGGTTAACCCGACCACCAAGATCCGGTGGTCACGGACCGCCATCCCTTGCGCAGTGTCCACGATCCCGAAGTCGGTGGTCAACTTTCCATCCCCGCTCAAGGTGGTATCCAGCTGCCCGTCGGGGAGATAGCGGATCAGGGCAAAATTGTTTAGGGACCTCCCCGCCACCAGGATCCGGCCGTCAATCCCGACATGGATCGCGTAGGCCGATTCATCGAGTGCGCCCATGTTCGTCGTCACCAGACCGTTCCCGGTCCCGCTGTCGCCATCAAAGGTCTCGTCCAGATTACCGGTGGCCGGATCCAATCGGGCGATCGCAAAATCCTTGTCCCCGGCCAGTTCCCGGTAACCGGCGAGCAGGATCCGTCCCTGCCCGTCAAGGGTCATCGCCTGCACCCGGGCACTGGTCCCCGCCCCAAAACTGATCGAGTCAACCACCCCGTCCCCGTTAAATGTCGTATCCAGGGCTCCGTTCTCAGTGAACCGAACCAGCAGAAACGAATCGATCGCCGCGGCTGTCTGATAACCAGCGGCCAGGATCCTGTTGTCCGGCAAAACAAGAATAGCGTTTGCTGCCGTTGTGTCTGCGGCCGAGTAAACTGCCGTGCCAAAACCTGAATCGAAACCTCCGTTGCTCCAGTTATAGCGGACGAGGGTCATGGAGGTTTCCAACCCAAGGGTACCAAAACCGGCCGCGATGAACTTGTCCGTCCCTTGCATCGCCAGCGCATGGATCTCATCGGCGCCATCGGCCACGGCCAGATCGATATCCCGTGTCAGCTTGCCATCCCCACTAAAGGTCGTATCCAGTCCCCCATTGGATTGATTGTAGCGGGCCAGGGCAAAATCAGCGGAATTTCGTTCGCATCCGGCATCAAATGTCTCCGCGGTACCCCCGACCAGGATCTTGCCGTCGTTGACCAGCACCGCGTACGCCCGGTCGACGGAATTTGACCAGAGTCCACAGGAATTAAAATTGGTCCTGGTCTTCCCACCGGTTCCAAAGACAACGGCTGGATCGCTGTCCGTAGCGGTATCCAGGGCACCGTCCGCCCATTGGTAGCGGGCCAACGCAAAATCGTCATGATTGCCGTTCTGGGAGATCCCAACAACGATGATCTTGCCGTCCGGCTGGATCGCCACCCCCCTGCCATAGTCATTACCGCTCAACGACGGACTCCCGCCGAACCAGGTCGTTAGCCTTCCGTCGTCGTCAAACGAGAGATCCAGATCCCCACCGGCCGCAATCAGGAGGATCGGAGCCACCAGCAAGACCAGAATGAGTGGCAAAAAAGGGCTCTTCATCGTCACAGGCTATTAATGAAGCAATCTTCATGCCAGAGACAGTGGCGGTCTTCTTTTATAACCTATTGTAATCACTTATATTATTAAAAACCTGGGATGGTGTGAGTTCTCAAAATGAGAAAGATTATCGTTTTGATAAAGAGGCGCAGCGCTACTTCCGGCGTTTGATCCGGATCTCGAAGGTGAGCCCCTCCTAGGCTGTTTTTACTTTCAACCCGGGAATTTTGGAAAAATCCCGCCGGTCGGTGGTCAGCAACGTGAACCCCAACGACAACGCGGTACAGCCGATCAGCAGATCGTGAACGGCGATCATCTCTCCTGCCGCCGCCAGTTGGGCCCAAATCTCTCCATAAAGTCGCGCCGCCTTGAGATCGAGCGAAAAAACCGGGATTTTTTCCAGAATCGCCTCAACATACGCCTGCCGTTTCAACCGAATTTCGGCCTTGGTCGCGCGATGCACTCCATGGAGCAGTTCCGCGGCAGTGACACTGCTGATCCCGATCTCCTCTTCCTCGTGTCCCTTCAGGACGTCGGTCAGGGGGACCTTCCCCCGCTCGCCGTGGATCAGGATACTGGTGTCAATCAGGAGTCCCATCGGTCTTTCGGCGGGAGGAGTGTCGTGGCACCTCTCGAATCATTCAAAAAGCGTTCTCGGTCGCTGTCATCGAGCGGCGGGAGTGACGCGAGGATTTTGTAAAGGTCGCCGGCCCGGACACTGCCGGTCGCGGCAACCGGTTCCAGCGAGGCGACCAGCCGGTGCCCCCTGGTGAGGAGGAACCGGGCCCCCTTGTAGTGAACCTGGTTCACGACCTCGGAGAACCCCCGCGCCGCCTCGGTGACGGTAATTTTCTTCAGTCCTTTCATCTAGATAGCGTAGAATCCTTTCTTCCTACAATCAGTAAATCAGATTGTATGATTTCCAGGGGCAAATAGCAAGCCATAAATTTTAGCTCCAATGAAGGAAGAAAAGTGGGGCTACTTCCGGCGTTTGATCCGGATCTCGAAGGTGAGCCCGTCGAGCGCCTTGCGGATTTCCTCGTGAATGACCTTGGCCAATTCCTTCTTTCGCTGGTCCATCTGACGGGCAATATATTGCCTCGCCCCCTGTTCCGTCATCAAGGCAGCGCCAAGACCGGTCGTGATAATTTTTCGAATCGCCCCCATGTTAGGCGAGCGACTCCGCCCGCTCCTTAAACTTCTTCATCATACTGGGGAGATTCGCCCCGATCAGTCTGGAGGTGATCATCGACGGGACAAACAGACCGAAATCGATATCAATCGTGTAGGTCCCCCTCGTTTTTCCCTTCAAATCCTCAAACCTCCAGCCGCCGTCGTTCTTCTTGAACAGATCCCCCTCCACCAACGACCAGCCGATCTTCTTGCCGGGGGTCCCGGCGACCTTGAGGGTGTAGCGGATTGTTTTGATGACCGAGATCTCAAAATCGACGACCAGGTTGTTCCCCTGCCGTTTCTTGATCTTCGCGAATTTCACGTCCGGCAGAAATTCCGGGTATTTTTCAATTTCGATCGCCACCTCGTAAAGGGCCTTCGGCGGCACGTCAACCACAATGGAGCTTTCTGCCTTGGGCATCGCTAATAGACCGGCTTGAATTCAAAGTGGTGAAACGCCTCGATCAACCGGATTGTCTTTGTTTTAGAACGCATCACCACTGAATTCGTTCTGGCACCCGCTTTGGTATAACGGACCCCGCGCAGGAATACACCGTCGGTCACGCCGGTCGCGGCAAACATGACCTCTCCCGCGGCCAGTTCCTCCGTGGAGTAAACCTTGTCCAGCTTCGCCCCCATCCGGACCGCCCGTTCCGCCTCCGCGGGATTTCTCGGCTTCAGCACCCCCTGCATCTCCCCGTCGACGCAACGCAAGGCGGCGGCGGCAATCACCCCTTCCGGGGCCCCGCCGATCCCCATCAGGAGATCGACACCGCTCTCTCCCCAGCAGGTGGCCAGCGCGGCCGAGACGTCGCCATCCGAGATCAATTTGATCCGCGCCCCCGCCTCGCGAACCCGGCGGATCAACTC
>CAYYFU010000054.1:7313-8696 GCA_964471095.1 uncultured Pseudomonadota bacterium | reverse complement strand
TTATCTCGTCAACCTTTTAAAGGAATATCATCGCGTCGAGGAGTTATTCACCGATCCGCTCGCCCTGCTCTTGGCCCGCGCCCTCCAGACCGAACAGCACCATCGGATCCAGCTCCTCAAACGAATCGGGGATCTCTCTCTTTTTACCGCCGGTTTTTTCCCCGCCTCACTGCAAAAGAAGCTGGTCGATATCGATTACTACATCCAGATGGGTGGAACCGCCTACGGGACCCTTTCCCAACTGCTGAGTCGAGAGCGGGCCTTTGAGGAGATTTACACCGATCTCGCCAACCGCTTCGTCGCCTATGTCGATGTCTTTTCGGAGGTGAGTGAAAAGAGCGCCATTTTTTCCGATCAGGACCTGCTGCGACTCTATGAGATGTGGGTCCGGACCGGGAGCGAGCGGGCCCGCCAGCTTCTCTCCCGCGAGGGGATCGTTCCGGTGAGCGATATCTCCCGAAAGACTCAATGAAGGTCCTGTCAAAAATCCAACAAGAGCTCGAAGAACTGTATCGTCTCCCGCATCGACTCAATATCGCGGATTTTCTGATCGACCCCCAGGAACTGAAACCCGCCCGACCCCAACGGGCTGAGACGGTGTTTATCGATAACCGTCCTGGTGAGTATCGGATCGGACTTTATCTCTCCCCCACAATCTTGAGCGAGCTCGACAAGAACCCTCCCTGGCAAAGTCTCACGGCTGAAAATCTCGACTCGTTCTGTACCGCTGTCGAGGGAGTCAGTCACCTGCTGTATCTGGTTTCCCGAATTTGCCAGCAACGACCGGTCTCGAACCTGGAACTGGAGCTCCAGGCGGAGATCGACAAATTCCTGCTTTGCTCCCTCCTGCTGGAACGGCAAAGGAATCGTCATGACCGGCTCCGGCTCAAGACCACCCTCTTTGATCGCTACCGTCTGCTCGACGACCTCACCCCCGAAGAGGTTGATCGGTATGAACTTGCCAACCGGCTCGCGTTTCAATTTTCGACCAAGCTACAGAGGGTGGCCCATCCGCTCACGCAGCGGAAGATGATTGCGATCGCCCGCCGCTTCCGGGAAACCGGTCTTCAGGGGAAGATACACTTATTGACAACGGATCCCCTTCAAGCGAATCTCCGCTGACGTGAACCTCCAAAAATTGCATGGCGATGCCTCTAATCGGATTTATTTTCGCGGCCAAAAGCCGGATGGATCGACTTATGTTTTGATGCAATTGCCGGCCGGTAAGGCATCAGTTTCAGAAGAGATTACCAACCTAAAATCGAAGCCATCAGAGCTCCCGTTTTTGAACATTCAACGTTTTCTAAAATCACAAGGGATCCCTGTCGCTGAAATCTATGAGGTAAAAGGTGACCAGATTTTTCTGGAGGATCTTGGCAATCT
>CAYYFU010000054.1:0-7303 GCA_964471095.1 uncultured Pseudomonadota bacterium | reverse complement strand
CCTCGCGGACGCCCTGGTGGCATGAGCGCCGCGCGCTGGGCGATCGACCTGCTCATCCGCCTCCAAGGACTCTCGGAGGACCAAGCCTTTATCGCCTTTCGACGTTCTTTTGACGAGACGCTCACCAATTGGGAATTTGATCATTTTCTGGAATACGGCCTGGTGGCGCGCGGCGTCCGCCTCTCTGAGGCCGACCGCCAGGTCTTTTATCAGCAGAGCCGGTTTATCTCCTTTGCCCTGACGAGACTGCCAAAACTGTTCGTTCATCGGGACTTTCAAAGCCGCAATCTGATGGTTCGAGATTACGAGCTTTGGTTGATCGATTTTCAGGATGCCCTGTTGGGCCCACCGCAATATGACCTGGTCGCCCTGCTCCGGGATTCGTATGTTCCGCTGGAGCCAACGCTGGTTGAAGAAATGATCGGATACTATCTTCGGCTCAAACCGACACCGGATCCCACCCTGTTTCAGAAAATGTTTGACTGGATGACGATCCAAAGAAAGCTCAAAGATGCGGGCCGGTTTGTTTATATCGATCGGGTCAAGAAAAACCGGTCCTTTCTCAAGTTTATTCCGACAAGCCTCGGCTATGTGCGAGAAGCGCTGGAAAGGCAACCGGAGCTGCGCCCCCTTGGTGACCTTCTCAAAAAGCATCTACCGGAGTTCCAGTCATGAAGGGGATGATCCTCTCCGCTGGGCTGGGGACACGTCTCCGGCCTTTAACCCTGGCCACCCCCAAGGCGCTGCTGATGGTCCGGGAGAGACCGCTGATCGACTACAGCCTCCGGCTCCTCCAAAAATATGGGATTCAGGAGGTTGTCATCAATCTGCACTACCTGGGGAAACTGATTGAACGGGAGTTGGGGGATGGGAAAAAGTACCGGCTGAAGATCCATTACTCCTGGGAAAAAGAGATCCTCGGGACCGGCGGCGGGATCAAAAAGGCAGCCTCGTTCTTCAAGGGAGAGCCGCTGATCGTTTTGAATAGCGACATCCTGATCGACGTCGATCTGCGGAAACTTGTCCGGTTTCATCAGAAAAAGCGCGGCCTCGCGACGATGGTGATCCGCCCCCGCGAACCGAACTCCGGCTTCAGCCAAATTCAAATCGGGAAGGGAGACAGAATTATCTCGATTCAGGAGGCGGCGAGCGGCGGAGATTGGATGTATACGGGAGTCCAGGTGATCGAACCAAGACTCCTTGATTATCTCCCGAGAAGTAAAGCCTCCTGCATTATTCGTCAGGGATATCGTCCCGCCCTGGCGGCCGGAGAGAAGGTCTTTGCCTTTCGCTATGACGGCTACTGGAACGACATCGGGACGATGGACCGCTACCGGCAGGTAGAGCGGGATCTTACCTCAGAGAAGGTAACCCTTTCCTTCCTGGAACAATCTTCCCCAACACGACGCCGCGCCTCGCGCCGGTGACCGCCGGGAGGTTGGTCGGCTCATTCAACAGGGTCTTGTAGGCCAGCACCGCAAAACAGACCGCCTCCGCGGCATCGGCCGGGATGTTGAAGCGGTAATCATCAAAAGTTCGGATCGGGATGCCGACAAGTTCCGCCCGGATCATCCTCATCAGTGACAGGTTGTGGATCCCCCCTCCGCCAAAGATAATTTCATCCGGGATCCCGCGCGGAAACACAAAACGCCGGTAATTTTCCCCGATCGAGGCGGCGGTCAACGCGGTCGCCGTCGCCACCAGATCAGCAAACTTGAGATTCAACTGTGAGCCTCGGTGAATGATCCGCTCGATAAAATCTCGTCCGTATTCTTCCCGTCCGGAGGTCTTGGGGGGCCTTTTCCGGATAAACGGCTCCGCCATCAGCTCCTTCAAGAGCCTCAAGGAGACCATCCCTTGACGGGCAATCCGACCCCCGTGGTCATAGGTCACTTTTTGGCCGGTCATCCTTCGAACCAACCCGTCGATCACCATATTGCCGGGACCGGTATCAAACCCGATGACCTTTTCCAGGGTCGACTTTTTGGGAATAAAGGTCAGATTACTGATCCCGCCGATGTTGTGGACCGAGAGATTTTTCTTGGGATTTCGAAACAGGAGGTAATGCAAATAGGGGGCGAGCGGCGCCCCTTCTCCACCCGCCGCGATGTCGCGAGGGCGAAAATCGGCCACGGTGGTCACTCCGGTTTGTTCCGCAATCACCGACGGCTCGCCAATCTGAAAAGTCCCGCGATGGCCCAGATGACAGATCGTCTGCCCATGGGAACCGATCAGAGAAATTCTCTTGAGGGAGACGCGACTTTTTCGACAGAGCCTTTTGACCGCATCGGCAAACAGCTGCCCCAAGATGAAATTGATCCGACAGATGTCGTCGCTCTTGGCGGTCCGGGGGTGGGAGATACGAAGAATTTCTTCCTGCATTCCCCGAGGAAACGGATAAATCGCAAAATCAACCAGCCGGACGCGGATTGCGTCTCCTCGTCCCGAGAGACGAACCAGCGCGGCATCGATCCCGTCAATCGAGGTGCCGGACATCAGGCCAACCGCCAGGGGCATGGCGCTATGATGCTTAAAAGAAAAGAAAGGTCAAAAGGAAATAAAGAGGAAAGAGGATTGCCAACGAGTAGAGATAGTAACCAAAGAAGGACGGGGTTTTCACCCCCATCTGGTCGGAGATCGCCTTGACCATGAAATTGGGTCCATTGCCGATGTAGGTATTCGCCCCCATCAACACCGCCCCGCAACTGATCGCTTGCAGGATCGCGACCGGGATCCCCTGGATCATCTCCGGGGCGGCGGTCAGATGCTCCCCCTGCCCCAGGGTGAAAAAGGCGAGGTAGGTTGGGGCGTTGTCCAAAAAGGAAGAGAGGGAACCGGTCAGCCAGAAGAACTGCCAGGGCCGGCTGATCGGAAAATGGTGCGCATTTGTCTCCAACAGGAGAAACGCCGGGACCATGGTAATAAAAATTCCGGCGAAGAGCGTTGCCACCTCCACAATCGGGTGAAAGTTAAATCCGTTCTTTTCATGGATCTCCTTGGGGGTCACAAAATAGGAGAACAGCGCCATCAGGAGCATCACCCCCTCCCGCAACGGGGTCGGGAGGAAGACGGCGATCACGACCCCCCCCAGAAACCAGAAATTGAATCGCCCCCGCACCCAGAGCGGTTCCGCCTTGGCGATATCCTCCACCCTCGCGGCGATTGTCTCCCGGCGGTAGGCCCGACGGTCCCAGAGATAAAAGAGCGTCAGCAGGAAACCGATCGAAACGAGCCAGACCGGGAAGAGTTGCAAGGTCCAGAAAAAAGGGACCCCCCGCAGGTATCCGAGAAAGAGCGGCGGATCCCCCAACGGGGTCAGAAGCCCGCCGACGTTGCTCACCACAAAAATAAAGAAGATCGGCAGGTGCCCCTTGTGCTCCCGTTCCTGATTGGCCAAAAGGAAGGGGCGGATCAGCAGCATCGAGGCGCCGGTTGTCCCGACAAGGTTCGCCAGCACCGCACCGACCAGCAAAAAGAGGGTGTTGGTCCGGGGGGTCGCGGCAAGGTCCCCCATCAGGTGAACCCCCCCGGAAATCACAAACAGGGAACCTAACAGACAAATGAAGGAAAAATATTCGATAAGACTGTGCTGGATCGGTTGAAGATTCCCCTGCCGGAAAAAATAAACAAGGACCGGAACGGACAGAAGCAACGCGATCAAGGACTTGTTGCGATTCTTTTCCCAAAAGTGAGGCGCCTTGAGGGGGAGCAGGGCGATCACCAGCAACAACGCGATGAAAGGAAGGGCGAGGAACCAGGGTCGATGAATCGGCACGGGACTCCTTAACGAACGATCACCGTCAGACGCGGTCCGGTTTCCAACGTAAAGTCCTTTTCCGGCGTATGGAGATCGCCATCGATGGTATAGGCAACCGGCTCCTCCAGTTCAATCGTCATTTTTTCCGCCGCCTCCTCAATCAGATTCGGACAGCCGGACGGTTTGCCTAAAAACATCAGAGGAACATAGGGGAGAACATTCCGCGGGGGAAGCGAAAAACCGATCGCATGAAATTTTCGGGGATGTCGAGCCAGATAAAAACAACGGAAACCCAAGCCCAGATATTCGATGGAACCGGCGTAGATCGCCGAGTAATTCTTGAACGACCAGGCCCGGGAACCGACCTTCACGGCCGCATCGATCCGGGAAAATAGCTGACAGGCAAAAGGGCCGTTTACGATTGCCGAACCGACCGCACGGGCAAGCGTCCAGGCTGCCTGGGTCGGTGAGGGTTGACCTTCCCGATAATACGACTCCATAAAACGGTTGATCACGCCACAACCCCAGATAAACCCGTACTGGCCGTTGATCTTCATGATATCAACCTGTGTCTCCTCAAACGGCTCCTCCTCGTGATATTTGTAGAGGATGTTCGTCAGGATCTTTTCAGGAATCCCGTAAATCCCGCAGGCGGAGGCGATGGTGTTGAGCGTCCCCCCCCGCAAAAACGTGATCTTGGGGAGCGGTTGATCTTCATAGACGTTCAAGAAGGTGGTCAGGGTGAGATGATTCGTCCCGTCCCCGCCCGAGATCGCCAAGATATCGATCTCTTTCTCTTTAAATTCCTCCGCCACCTTGCGGAGGTCGTGGAGATTGTTGGTCGGGGCGCAATCCCCTTTTTGACCGACGATAAATCCCATCCGTTTCAGCTTGGAGGGATTCTCGCGATAACGCTTCGAATGCGGATTTAAGACAACGCCGATGCCGGGCATAGTCCCTTCCTAGCATGGCCTTCCACAGCTTCAACTATAAGATTATGGCCTTTTGAATAGGGAATTGATTTCCGAAGCGAAACATGACACCATAGATTCGTCTATGAGATACCGAATTCTTATCGAGCAGGATGAGGATGGTGTGTATGTGGCGGAGTGTCCCCACCTGCCGGGGTGTGTTTCCCAAGGTAAGACACGTTCTGAAGCACTGTTGAATATTCAGGATGCTGTTCGAGGTTACCTCAAAAGCTTAGAGAAACACAACGACGCCGTTCCTCCCCCCATTGAAGAAGAATTGATAGATGTTGCCCTCTAGAGCAGTCGAGTAAATTCTTCCACAGAAAGCCCTGACTCCCGAATGAGGCTTCTTAAGGTCCCTTTCGCAACCTCCCTATGATTAGGAACGGTGAGACGACGATACGGTGGGTGAACGTTTCGTAAAATTATATGACTTCCTGTCTGATGATCGAGCTGATAACCGATTTTTCCGAAAACCTTTACAGCCTCTTGGCCCGATACGACTGGGAGCGTGCCCACTTTCTTCAACCTCCCAAAGTTTTGAATAACCTAACTGCTAATCAACCTTTTATAGACACAGAACCGCTCTTGCATCACCAACAGTCGCAATGGCTCTGCCCTGATTCCTTGCCAACTCAACCGCCTTCGCGACCAGTTCATGGCTCCCCTTGGCGAGAACCCCTTTTTCGAGATGGATATTGTCTTCGAGGCCGACCCGGACGTTGCCCCCCATCCGGATCGCCAGCTCCGCCATTGGGAACTCGTGCCGGCCGATCCCGGCCGCGGTCCATGTCGAACCCTTGGGGATTCTGGAGACAAACAGCCGTAGGTTTTCCTCGGTCGCCGCGATCCCCCCCTTCATCCCGACCACAAACTGAAATTGGGCCGGTGGCTTGATAGTCCCGGCCTCGACCAGCCGGTTGGCCGTCTCGATGTGCGAGAGGTCATAGACCTCAATCTCCGGTTTGATCCCCTTTTCTCTTTGTCGCTTGGCAAGAAACTCGATAAACGGAAGCGGATTGGCAAAGACCTCGTTGCCAAAATTCACCGACCCGCTGTTGAGCGAGGCCATATCCGGTTTTGCCTCCAGCCCCCCAGCACGGCTTTCGAAAGAGTCGCCGACCGCACCGCCGGTCGAGCCCATCAAGATCGGCGTTGGCCTGCAACGTTCCCGGATTTTCCCCAAAACCTCCTGGAATTTTTTGGGGTCGTTGGTCGGCCTCCCCTGGTCATCCCGGACGTGAATATGGAGCACAGCGGCCCCCGCCTCGACCGCCAATCGGGCCGCCTCGGCGATCTCGTCGGGGGTCAGCGGCAAATGGGGGGTCTCTTTTCGGGTTAATTCCGCCCCCACCAACGCCGCGGTGATGATCAGCTTCTGCATGAGCCGCTGGTAACACTTTTTCTGCCCTTTTTTCTACTCATTAATTGTCGCAAGGGTGATGACGAGGCGGGAGTCGTCACCAGTAATGAAACGCGTCACCTTATTTTTTAGCGGGACTCGTCGGACAACCGACCAGAGGCCTTATCTTGTTTAAGTAGGCCAACAGACCATTGAAAGTGAACGGTTTTCCCCGGGGGGAGATTGCCCAGAAGAGCCCCCTACCTATTGAAAACTCGCCTTCGCCCACCTCGCCGTCTTCAACAGCCGTTCCTATATCATAGCCACGACCATCCGACTCACCCGTTTGAAAGGTCACCAACTGTCCGAGTGCCTCGGCAAAACTTGCAGGTGGCAGGCATTCCGGTCTTGGCGAAATAGCTGGGGGTGGAACAGGACAGCCAATCCGCCGCTTGATCTTGTCTAAGTAGGCCACAAGGTGGGCCAAACGGAATGTCCCCTCACCCGACGGATTAATCTCCCGAAAGAGCGTTGCACTCATGCCCAACGCCTCATGCCCGCCTGCAAACTCAGACTCGCCTCTCACCTCTCCGTCGCCAACAATCTCTCCGATACGCTCCTCAAGCGTCTTGTTGCGGTAGCCGCCGCTAAAACTGTCGTATATAGTTCCATAATCACCTGAGACACGCACCCCCTTCCCCTGAAAGGATATCAACTGTCCGAGTGCCTCGGCAAAACTTGCAGGCGGCAGGCATTCCGGTCTTGCCGGTGGAGGGGGCGGCGGTGGGACCACCAACGGCTCCAACGACGATGGTGTCAGCTTCCGATAGGAAAAGGCATCCTGAAAACCGTTTGTCGAGAGATAGTCAGCGTTAAACTGGAGTTGACCGCTTCGGGTGAGGGTTATATAGACATCCAGTGCCGAAATGGTCTCCGACCGGCCGTCATTTCTCGCCATCGCTTGGGCCGCGGCGGTCAGATTCGGCGGGATCCGGTCGAGCGGGATATAGCGATCCCCCTCATTGAGATCCGGTTTGAGGGCCCTCAACACCGTATCGATGGCGGTGATTGTATCCCGCCGGCTTGCTAGCGCAATGGGGCCTTCACCAAAAAGGTCCTTGACGAGTTTCTCCTCCGCATCAATTTTAACAGCCATAGTCCCTTCCCCTTTCCCGGAGCCAAAATTCCGCAGTTGACATTTCAGGAGTGATTTTAGGGGGTTAGTGGCGAAGA
>CAYYFU010000053.1:0-8741 GCA_964471095.1 uncultured Pseudomonadota bacterium | reverse complement strand
TTTCGGCCAATGCCGTCTTTATCTCCCTCGCAATTTTGTTGCTCGATTTGTAGACGTTACGCAAACGATGGGCCTCATCAATGACAGCTAGATCCCATTGGGTTTGCTTGATATAAGCGGATTTGGCTCGGGCAAATTGGTATGAACAGATGACAACTGTGTCTTGCTGGTCGAATGGATTGAGGTTGCCGTCCTTGACACATTGATTGAAAGATTTAGTCTCTAAAATAGTGGACGGTAAAAAGAATTTCTCCTGCAATTCTGCGTTCCATTGTTTTCGCAAGCTCGAAGGAACAATAAGCAGAATCTTTCTCTTCCTCTCGGCCCATTTTTGGGAAATGACCAACCCTGCCTCAATGGTCTTTCCCAGGCCGACTTCATCGGCAAGAAGAGCCCCCTTCGAGAGAGGGGAACGGAACGCAAAAAGCGCGGCCTCAATCTGATGGGGGTTCAGGTCAACCTGCGCATTGGAAAGGGTTGCAGAGAGCTTCTCCAGGCTGTCAGAAGGGCAACGGCGGGTTAACTCGTATGCGAAGTATTTGGCGTGATAAGGTGTAATCATCTGGTCGCCAACCTACGAAAATATCTAAAGAATGTCTACCATCCCTCAAAACTCGATTCCAACCCGTGAGCACCAGTGTTTATAAATAATCACCATCGCCATCGTATCGAGGGCGCAGTATTGACGCAACAGTGCAGTCCACTTACTATGGGTTTCCGGATCGCCACGGTGCAACCCGTACATCATTTCTTGATAGGCCCGCATCGCCCCAGCCCCTTCTTGAATGACTTCGGCCTCTTCGGCGATCTCAATTTTTTCCAGAGCCTCGTAGGGATTCAGGACCTTGCCGTCGGATTCCTTGTAGAAGGGCCTGAAATAGTCGATCTGATGCAGTTCAGGGTGATTGTTCCATACGGCCGGCAAGACGTATTTGATCGAAACGCTTCCCTTCATGTCGGGGTGGTAATAGTGATCGGTCGCTATCTTGCATTGATCAACCAGACCCTCTTTCATCCATTGAAGCCAGTCAACCAATGCTGCGGGAATTTGGTCACCCTGTTGAATGGTATAGGCGATGTCGCCGAGAACGCTTCGCTCGTGATGCGACCACATGAAAACGGTCCCATCACGGCCCAACTGTTCCATTAAGCTCTTCGCAAACTCGACATTTGGGTAACTTGAGGTCGTGTTGATCCACTCTTGATGGTCCGGACGCTCGCCGGAAGCTCGAAGGGTATGACAGCTCCACTGAAAAGCGACCAGCCCGTAGGGACGCATCCGTGCGTGGTACGGGAGGGCCATCCGGGAAGTTTCAAAGTCGATAAAATGCAGGGGATATTTATGGTTTTTCAATTCATCCTTCAGATCGGGACTGATCCATTCCTCCCCTCTTTTGGTGTATTCAATCTGTCGCTTTTGCCAAGTGCCTTGTGAGGGGCTGCTGAGCCATTCGACCGGGATGTCGTAAAGGGAGGCCCTGCCCTTGGCGAACAAGGCGTCTGCGAGCTTTTCTCCTTTGGCCTTGAGGTTCCCCAGATATCGCAATTCAAGCAGGTGCGGTGAGACAGACCCCATTTGTCCCCAACATTCCAAAAAACCATTTTCCCCCTTCTTATCGAGAGGCAGGCGGTATTCGCATTTTTTGCACTCCGTCGTGAGGGGGCCCTGGATCTTTCTGCCCTCCATCACCGAGGCCACGAATTCATCCGCCACTGCCTTTATTTGCGGAAGGAGGTACTCGACTTCCGGCAAGACACCGATTTTAATGAGTGGGTGATCGTTTCTCAGTGCCTCGGCGTTACCGGTAAATTCCACTTCGTAATATTCATTCCCCTTTGGGTCCTTAAGTTCGTGAAGGATAAACTGCTGCAACAGGTTATCGATCTTTATCTGACGGTTCTTGTCACAAAGCATAAGGAACGGTCGGATTGTCGCGACAGGAAACGCGCGTTGCAACACATGAACCTGGTAAGCGACATCTTCAAGGTAGGGCTGCCAGTTGGAATCTAAACCGGGATCGCGTTTTTTCCAAAAACAAGCGGTTCCCCCTGTGCCGCGTTCTTCAAGGGCTTCCCCGTCGATGGACTTCGCTTTGACCTCGATGAGTTCAATCTGATTTCCGCGCTTGATAAGTATATCGGCGCGAATCAGCATACCGTCCACGAATATCGCCGGCTCGAACAAGGTGACGTTCTCTTGAGTGATCAACTCTTGTGTCTTGGCAATGGCCGCTTCCGAGTCCCGGCCTCCGGGAATCTCGACGCCGTCAGGGTAAAGCAGTTGTGCCATCTTGCCGACCATAAAACCGCCATCGGCCAATAGCTGAAGAAACTCGTCATCCTCTTTCGTATTGGGGTATCGGTTCTTGCGGTAAAAGAGCTTGGTGGGGCACTCCCGCGCCGCCTTGAAGTCTGATTTTGATACGTACTTTATGTCCATACACGTCACCGACTGCCGGTCCTTTCAGCAGGCCTTTCTAGCCCCTCATCACCCAAAAAACCAACCTCTTTTTGATATGTGAAGCAGAGGGGAAAGACCCCCGAAATGCCCTTACAAGGCCCCCAAGAGAGGTCTGGGGAGGCGAAAATGGGGCATGGGAGGGATGTTGACTTGAAGGGAAGGTCACTCCCTTAGGGGCGCGGTTCCTTGGAGACCGTTTCCTGCTGTTCCGGAATTGACCTGCTGGTGCCGTCGCTCCCAATCACGAGTGTGTTGTTCGACTCGTTTTTTTCCTTTATGTCATCCAGGGGATCGACCGTGAAGACCCAGTAATCCGCCTTGGGGAGGTCCATAAATGCCCCAAACAGCAGGGAGGTCGTAAACGTGTCAAAATGATCGATCCGCAGGACGGAATGGAAGTCCCCCTCCGGGAGCCAGTTTGGTCGGACGGCCACCTCAATCGGGCAGAGGGCCGAGGCATCGCCGAGGTTCCTGATGTAGACCTGCACGCGGACAGACTCCGCTTGAACCGACTCTATATCAACGTTGAAGACTACCAGATCGGGCAACCGCGGCTGGTCCGGTTGAGCAACGAGGGGGGACGGTGTGGAGATAAGGATCGATCCCAGCAAAAGCCCAGCGGAAATCCTCGCAGAGAGGCGTTTCATGGCAACCGATCCGATCCCTGTAGGATACCAGCTGTGGGGTCTGAATCCTAACGCTTTTTAGAGCGGCAATGGTCCAACCGCTTTGACAATGGAAAACGGTTAGTTATATAAGGGTGGTCATTATTTGCGGGAATAGCTCAGCGGTAGAGCGTCTGCTTGCCAAGCAGAAGGTCGCGGGTTCAAATCCCGTTTCCCGCTCATTAAGAAAAAGGCCGCCCGGTTGGGCGGCCTTTTTAGATCCAAAATCACTCCCAAAAAAAGTGGAATGAAATTGGCCTTTTTTTCAAATCATTCCACAATCATTCCACTGAAGGAGACCAAAATGACCCTATAATGACCTCATAGCGATCCTTTCGACCCATTCGAACGATCACCAGGAAGTCGGTTATAGTTATTTATCTTTCAATCACTTACACATTGCAACGTGAGACGACCGGAATGACGGAAGGCCCCCGGACATGTTCTTGGCAAGGTTGCGCTCTACCACTGAGCTACTCCCGCAAATTTTCAGCTGGATTCACGACACAATTTTCAGATTTTGTCAACGGATGAATAGAAAAAGGTTTGATATTTCAAATGGTTAAAGGGGAAAGAAAGTTCGACTTGAAGGGAGGGTTAGAAACGAGCTAGACTCCCATTACGTTTGTGGGAACCTCAAAAAAAATACTGATTGTCGATGATGACCACGAAACCCGGCTTCTCCTGAAAAAGCGCCTCACCTTTCACGGCTTTGATTGCACCACCGCCTCCTCGGTGGAAGAGGCGTTGCAGCTGCTGAAGACCTCTCAACCCCAACTGGTGATTTTGGACCTGATGTTTCGGGGACCGAACGGGACCGCCTTTCTTCAGGCGGCCCGGCAAAAACTCTCCGTCGGCGAGAAACTTCCGGTCATTGTCGTCAGTGGCTGTTGCGAAAAAGATGTCGTTGACCTCGTCATGGAGATGGGAGCGAGTGGGTTTGTCCGTAAGCCGATCAACGCCGATCAGCTCATCCCGATGATCAACGACTACCTCGTCTAACCCTTTTTGGAAAATGAATGGTGAACGTCGTTCCTTGCCCCGGTGCGCTTTTGACCGAAAGAGTGGCCTGATGACGGTCCAGGATCATCTTACAGACCGCCAGGCCGATCCCGGCGCCGCTTTTTTTCAGGATCTGATGGTTGGTCCCACGCCCATAAAGCTGAAAGATATTTTTCTGATCGGCCTTCCTGATTCCGGCGCCGGTATCACGGACCTCGATCTGAACATGGGGATGCCGCTCCGTCAGTTGAAGGCTGATCCGTCCGCCCCGTTCCGTGTACTTGAGGGCATTGTCGAGCAGATTGAAAAGGACCGACTTTAAGGCATCACCGTCCCCCTCAATAGAAACTTCTGCCTCGGGGAGTTGGAGGTGAAACGAGATCCTCTTTTTTTGAACCGCCGGTTTTTGAAATTCATAGATTTCTTTCAAGAACGGTTTGAGATCGAGGGAGACCGGTGAGATCGGATACCGACCCAGCTCCAGACGGGTAAAATTCAGGATATTTTCGATCAGTCGCGCCATTCGGTCGACGTTATTCTTGGCAATGGAGAGGGTCGCATGTTGTGCGGGGCTGACCGGGCCATCCACCTCATCCAAGACGAGACTGATCGCCTCTCGAATCGCATTCAAGGGGGTCCGGAGTTCATGGGAAACCATCGAGGTGAAGTCGGTCTTCAATTGGACAAGACGTTTGAGGTTTTTATTGGCCCCCCGGACTTCGCTCAACTGGTTGCGAATCACTTCCAGCATCACCTGAATCCCCATGGTGAGCTCGAGAAATTCGTCCTCCTCCTCGGGGATCCTTAAATTGAGCGAGTAATCTCCCACGGCCGCCTTGGCAAAGATCGGCTTTAACGCCGCGAGTTTTTTCAGAACATAGGCACGATAGGAGTTCCTCTTTTTAGGCATAAAATATCATTGCCACTGCATGGGGTACTCGTAGTGGGTCGGGGTGATCGCCTGGGCCTCCACGGATCCTTTCAGGCCGGAAAACGCCATCCATTCCGCAAAGAGTCCCTGAAAATGTTCAAGGGGATAGTCATTGTTCTTCATAATCACCTTGACCTTCTTGGGTCCGGAATCTTCGGCAGAAAACTCGACCCCCTGAAAGACATGACCGGCGATGTTCTTCGCCTGCAGCATCATGAATTTAAATTTCTTGCGAAAGATCGGGAAAAGAATCCTGGCCAAGGGGGTGGTGACGAAGTTTTTAAAATGAAGCCGACCCGCCTCAAGGGCGATCTGTTCCGGCGGAACCGGCTTGTCAACGAGAACCTGGAGCGCCGCCTCGATCACCTTGACCTCCTCCCGGACCGGGACATTTTCCGAGTTTTTAAACCGGACCGGTTTCCCATAGAGCTGTTCGAGTTTCTTGAGGCCCGCAGCCCCTTTTTTCTTTTGGACCGATTTGATGTGACTGTTGACGAAAATCCCCTTGATCGTCGGTTTCATGGAGACCATTTTATACCCGGGGGGAGGGGGAGTAAATTATTTATTCTCTGCGATGCACCCGTAGGTACCGCTGCTGAAGATCATGGACGATGCCAAGGCTGCCGTGGACCAGACCGAAACTGAAGAGGAGCGAAACAGGGCCCTTCCAGCTATCGCACCGAGGCAGCCCATGATGGCTGCAGCGCTGTAGGTTGTTGTGGAGGAGACCGCCTTGGCGAACGCCTCTCGGGGGCTTGAGATCCCGTGACTCACTTCGGCGGCCGAGTAGCCGGTCCAGAGGATCGCATTCAGTGCCGCAAATCCGCCGATTCCCCAGCCGAGGCGCCCGAGCGCCTTGCCGAAAACCGCCCTGGTTCCGTTTTGGGCGGCTGATTCCGTAATAAAAATCCAGGGAAACGAGGCGCAACTGGGAAGAAGTCCGATCAGGAATGTAGAAAAATCACCCATATAAATTGCCTACTTCAGAAGAAGTATCGGCTCCTTTTTCAAAAAGTTGCGAAGTTTTTTTAGTCGGTGTATGGGCATCGGATGCCGCTCAAGTCGATTCCAGCACAGGTCAAAACCTTCTTTACGACGACCCTGTGGGAAATTGACACCCTCACCCTCTCTCGTTGGCGCCGTTTTGCGCTCTATTTGGCACGCATCGGTGCCGTCATGGTGCAGGGGTATCAGAAAAACCGGCTTCCGATCCGGGCGACGGCACTCGCCTACACCACACTGCTCTCGATCGTCCCGTTTCTGGCCGTTGCGTTTTCCCTGTTTCAGGCGTTCGGGGGGTTGGACAAGTCGATGGAACCGATCCAGCGGTTTATCCTGTCCAATCTGACGACCGGGACCGGGTCGGACGCGGTGAACTACCTCAATCAGTTCATTGAGAATTTCCGTGGAGGCGTGGTCGGTCTGATCGGATTTGTGTTGCTGATTCTGTCTGTGGTCGGACTGCTCAGCTCGGTCGAGAGCGCCTTTAATGATATCTGGGGGATTGCCAGCAGTCGCGCGTTTATTCGGCGGTTCACCACCTATTGGACGCTCATTTCGATCGGGCCGGTTTTTTTGGGGACCTCCTTGTCGGTTACGGGGGCCCTGCAAAGCAATCAGCTGGTGACCCAAATCCTTTCCCTCAGCGGGGGGGAAAAGTTTCTGATTGGCAAGATCCCCTGGCTGATCACCTGGGGGATGTTCACCGCCCTTTATCTGATTATGCCGAATAGCCGGGTGAAGTTCCGGTCGGCCCTGCTCGGGGGGATTGTCGGCGGGACCTTCTGGGAGATCGCCAAATACGGGTACACGATCTATGCCACGCAGGTGGTCAGCCATTACAAGGTCTATGGTTCGCTCGGGATGGTCCCAATCTTTCTGATCTGGATTTATTATACCTGGCTCGCGGTGTTGCTCGGCGCCCAATTGACCTATGCCGACCAGCATGTCTCCGGCCTCAAGTCAAAGGGAAAGCCCTCCTAAAAAGGGGTTGCAACCGGCGGGCCTTTGCGCTAGAGAAAAAAAACATTTTCGGGAAGTGCCGAAAGTGGGCTTGAGGCCCACTTTTCTGTTTTATGGGCAAGGTTGATCCAAAGAAAGTTGAGGCGGTCCTCTCCCCGGTTGCGGCTGAACTGGGTCTTGAAGTCGTTGATATCCGGTTTTTGAATCAGCAAGGACGCTGGGTCTTGCAGGTCCTGGTGGATCGAGCGGGAGGGGTGACGGTCGGGGATTGCGAAAGATTCTCCCGCGAGATTGAAACAGCCCTGGAGGTTCAAGAAGTGGTTCCGTTCCGGTATTCTTTGGAGGTCTCCTCGCCGGGGCTGAACCGACCGTTAGTCAAAGCGGCCGATTTTCTGAAATTTGTCGGGAAGAAGGTGGCGGTTACGACGGCAGAACCCTTGAACGGGCGGCGAAATTTTAAAGGGACCTTGCAGGGATGTGAACAGGATCAGATCCGGATGATGATTGACGGACACCCGTTTTTAATCCCACTGGGGGCGATTCATCGAGCCCATGTGATCTACGAAGGAGGAAGCGAGTCATGTTCCAAGACCTTACGCGGTTAATCGAGCAGGTGAGCAAGGAAAAGGCGATCCCGAAGAATCAGGTGGTCGAGGCGATCGAAACGGCGATGCTCACCGCGGCCCGCAAACATTATGGCCACGATCGGGAAATTGAGGCCCGCTTTAATGAGGAAGTGGGCGAGGTTGAACTGTTTCAGTTTCGGACCGTGGCCGAAACCGTGACCAATCCGTTGACCGAGGTGACGCTCGAGGAGGCGCACAAGCTGGATCCCGAGGCCCAGATGGGCGACTCGATCGGCGAAAAACTGGACAACAAGTTTCTCGGGCGAATCGCGGCGCAGACGGCCAAACAGGTGATTATTCAGAAGGTGCGCGATGCCGAACGGGATGTGATTTATAACGAGTACAAAGATCGGGTCGGCGAGGTGATGACCGGAATCGTCCGTCGGGTGGAAAAGGGAACGATTGTGGTCGATGTCGGCCGGACCGAGGCGATTGTCCCGATGCGGGAGCAAATCAAAGTAGAATCTTACAAGCCCGGGGATCGGATCCAGGCCTACTTTGTGACGATTGATCGATCACCGCATGGTCCGCAACTGATCCTGTCCCGCAAGGATACCCGGCTGATGACCCGGCTCTTTGAGCTTGAGGTTCCGGAGATTTCCGAAAAGATCGTGGAGATCAAGAATGCGGCCCGGGAACCGGGGGCCCGTTCCAAGATCGCCGTTTATTCGCGCGATTCGGATGTCGATCCGGTCGGCGCCTGCGTCGGGATGAAGGGCTCCCGTGTCCAGAGTGTCGTCCAGGAACTGCGGGGCGAGAAAATTGACATCGTTGCCTGGGATCCCGATTATGCGAAGTTTGTTTGCAACGCGATTTCTCCGGCCGAGGTCTCACGCGTGATCATCAATGAAAAGGATCACAGCATGGAGATCATCGTGCCGGATGATCAGCTCTCCCTGGCGATCGGGAAAAAGGGACAGAACGTCCGTCTCGCCGCCGAATTGACCGGATGGAATATCGATATCTACAGCGAGTCGAAACTGGATGAAATGGCGAAAAAGGCCAAGAAGACGCTGGTCGATGCGCGGGGGATCGAGGACTCGACCGCCACGATCCTTTATAGCCAGGCCTTCCGGAGTCCCGAAGAGATTGCC
>CAYYFU010000052.1:0-9237 GCA_964471095.1 uncultured Pseudomonadota bacterium | reverse complement strand
GCTGCGCCAACTGCGGCGGGCTCTTTCAGCCGGCCTATTCGGTCGTGAAGGGGGTTGACAAGATCATCCCGGTGGATGTCTACGTCCCCGGCTGTCCACCGCGACCAGAGGCGTTGACGGAAGGGTTGCTTAAAATCCAGGAGAAAATGAAACGAGAGAAATTTCTCACCCGTGAAAAAGAAAGAAAGTTGGTAGCATAAATAATGCAAAACCAGATGGGGTTTATCAAGGGGAGAGCGGTATCTTCCCTTGATTATAGCGAACATCTGGCTTTGCCAGTGTGAGCGAAATGACCCTAGAAGAAATTTATAAAAAACTGGTGGCGCACTTCCCTCACGACAAGATGGAGTATGTCGAGGGGGCCAAACATCCGGTCACGCAGGCCCGGACGGGTGACCCCTGGATCGTGATCCCGGCCGAAAAACTTCTGGAAATCGGCAAGACTTTGAAACTTCTTGAACAGTTTTCCTTTGATTGCCTCTCCAATCTGACGGCGGTCGATCGTTGCAACGCGGCCACTCCCGAAGCCAACCGGTTTGAGGTTGTTTATCACCTCTTTTCCTACAGGCACCGACAAAGTGCGGCACTGAAAGTTTACCTCCCGCGTGATGACAGCGCCCATCTCCCGACGGTGGAGGGGTTGTGGAGTTGTGCCAACTGGTTGGAGCGGGAGGTCTATGATCTCTTTGGAATCCGATTTGATGGGCATTCTGATTTGCGTCGGATCATGTTGCCGGATGATTGGGTTGGTTACCCGCTACGCAAGGATTACAAGGAGCAAGAGGATTATCACGGGATCTCGACCACCCGCGCGCCGCTCATCCAATGACTGAACTCAGAACCGAAGAAATGCTGTTAAACATGGGTCCCCAACACCCCTCCACCCATGGGGTGATCCGTTTTGTCGTGAAGACCGACGGTGAGGTGATGAGTGTGGCGGTCCCCGACGTCGGGTATCTCCACCGCTCGATTGAAAAAATTGCGGAAAAGGCGACCTATCACGGTTTTATGCCCTGGACCGACCGGGTGGACTATCTGGCGGCGATGAACTGCAACTATGCCTATGCCCTGGCGGTGGAGCGTCTGGCCGGGATTGAGGCGAGTCGTCGCGCCGAGTTCCTGCGCGTCATCTCGATGGAGCTGAACCGGATTATCTCTCACCTGCTGGCGGTTGGCTCGCTCAGCATGGATGTCGGCGCCTACACCCCGTTTGTCCATGGGTTGCGGGAGCGGGAGAAGGTGAACGACCTTCTGGAAGAGCTGTGCGGACAACGGCTGACCTACAATTATGCCCGGGTCGGCGGGGTGATCTATGACATGCCGCCGGGCTGGGATCGAAAGGTTCTTCAATTCTTGGATCAATTTGAACCGATGGTGGACGAGTTCAATCGCCTGCTCTCCTACAACAAGATTCTGATGCATCGCCTCGGGGGGATCGCGGTGATCAGCCGCGAGGATGCGATCAACTACAACCTGGTTGGGCCGAATCTCCGGGGCTCGGGTGTTCCATGGGATTTACGAAAGGAGTTGCCGTATTCGGTTTATTCCGAGTTTGATTTTGAGGTCCCGGTTGGAACCGGTGAGGCCGGCAAGTTGGGGGACTGTTACGATCGTTACATGGTTCGGATCAAGGAGATGAAAGAATCCTCCAAGATCCTCCGGCAGTGCTTTGAGAAAATTCCGGCGGAGGGGGAGGCGCAAATCAAGGTCCCCAAAAAGGTCCGGCCCCCCGTGGGAGAGATCTATGTCCGGACCGAAAGTACCCGCGGGGATCTCGGTTGCTATCTGGTGAGTGACGGGAGCGACAAGCCGTATCGGCTGAAATTTCGTGCCGGCTCTTTCAATGCGATGAGCATCGTGGAAAAGATCAGCCGGGGGATGATGGTGGCCGATCTGATTGCATTTATCGCCAGCTTGGATATCGTCGCCCCGGAGATTGACAGGTAAATATGCAACAATTCGCTGATTGGTTGATAACCAAAATTCCGACCCCGGCCTTTCTGCCACCGGAATACTTCTACGTCGGTGTCCAGGTCGCCTTTGCGCTCCTGGTCCTGATGGTTTTTGTCGCCCCGTTTGCCGGAATTGTTTCCTGGGTGGAGCGTCGGGTGGCGGCCCGGATGATGGACCGGGTCGGCCCCAATCGGGTTGGGCCGCAGGGTTTTTTCCAGTGGATTGCCGATGGGATCAAGTCACTCCTGAAGGAGGACATTATCCCAACCGTCGCCGACCCGGTCCTGTTTCGGCTCGCCCCCTATCTGGTTTTTGCCGGGATGCTGATCGCCTTTGTGGTGATTCCGTTTTCCAGCCGGTGGGTGATTGCCGATCTGAATGTCGGGATCTTCTACCTGATCGCCGTCACCTCGATCGTGACGGTCGGGATTATGATGAGCGGGTGGGCCTCCAACAACAAATTCGCGTTGTTGGGAGGGATGCGTTCCGCGGCGCAGATCGTCTCCTACGAAATTCCGTCGGGGCTTGCGATTCTGGTGGTGGTTTTGTTGGCCGGCACGCTCTCGATTCAGGGGATCATCCGTTCCCAGGGGGCCTCTCCGTGGCAGTGGTATCTGTTTCATAATCCGTTTTCGTTCGCTTCCTTTTTTATCCTGTTTATCTCCTCATTGGCGGAGGGAAACCGGACGCCGTTTGACATCCCGGAGGCGGAGAGCGAGCTGGTGGCCGGCTATTCGACGGAATACAGCGGGATGCGGTTTGTCTTTTTTTATTTTGAGGAGTGGGCCAACATCTATCTGATTGCGGCGGTCGGAACGGCGCTCTTTCTGGGGGGATGGCAGGTCCCGTCGGATCTCCGAGCCTGGGCCGTTTCGGTCCATCCCTGGCTTCCGTTTTTCCTGGAATTTCTGACCTTCTTTCTGAAGGCATTGACCCTGGTCTTTGTGGTGATCTGGATCCGCTGGACGCTCCCCCGGATCCGGGTGGACCAGCTGATGATGGTTTGTTGGAAATATCTGATCCCGATCGGGTTTGTCGCCGTCTTGGGGACCGCGACCTGGATGGTCTTCTTTCCCCAAGGAATCCCGGCTGTTTCCTATGGGCTGTTTGGCTTGACGATCCTCACGGCGGTTTATTTCTTTTATCGGGTCGGATATCAGATGCGGGCGAGTCAGTCGCCCGTGCATTTGAATCCGTTTGTATAACGCCTGGGGGAGTTACGAGAAAGTTAAAGTTATGGTTGGAGTGATTGACTATTTTAGACATATCTCCCAAACCGCCTCCACGATCTTTGAGGGGATGGCGATCACCTTTTCCCATCTCTTCCGGAGGCCGGTAACGATCCAATATCCTGATCGGATCCCGCGGCCGCTCAAAGAGGTGCTGCCGGAGCGGTTTCGCGGCTTTTTGAAGGTCGATATGGAGATCTGCACCGCCTGTTTGGCCTGCATGACCGACTGCCCGATCGACTGCATCAAGATCGTCACCGAAAAAGATGAAGCATCAAAAGAGCGCCTTTTAACGCAGTTTGATATTGATGAGGCGAAATGCATGTATTGCGGTCTTTGCACCGAGCCTTGCCCGACCGGGGCGATTCATTTCACCCGCGAATTTGAGCGGGCGACAGAAAATATCGAGGAGCTTGTTTTTCGTTTTGTGCCCGAGGGGCAAAAAATCATGCCGTACAAGGCCCCCAAAAAGGAAAAGGAAGATGCCGCCACTGCCTGAACTCAAGAGCCTGGTTTTTCTGGGGATCGCCGGCTTCACCCTGCTCTCTGCGGTGGTCGTTACCTTTTCCCGCAACATCGTCTATTCCGGTTTTGCGCTGTTGGGGACCTTTGCCGGGGCGGCCGGTCTGTTCGTCCTGCTCTCCTCCGATTTTGTCGCGGTGACCCAGGTGCTGATTTACGTCGGTGGTATCCTGATCCTGATCCTGTTTGCGATCATGCTGACGAATCAGATTGGCGACGTAAAGTTGACCAATCTCTCGATCAATCATAAGGTGGCGGTTCCGGTGATGGGGCTTTTCCTGGCCTTTCTCTTTACGCTCTTGGCAAAGGGGAGTTGGGTTGCCTTGGAGGCTCAAACGAGTCAATCGATGGTCGGGCCGATCGGGGATGCGCTTTTGAAGAAATATTTGTTGCCGTTTGAAATTGTCTCGATCGCCCTGTTGGGGGCGTTGGTCGGTGCGGTGGTGATTGTGAAACGGGAGGTCAAGTAGGGGCGCCCCTTGGTGCGCCCCCTTCTCGGGCGCGGCAAGCAGCGCCCGTACAGCAAAGTTATGGTTTCCTTACAATCTTATTTAGTGGTCACCGCGATCCTTTTCACCCTGGGGCTCTACAACGTCATGACCCGACGAAATTCGGTCGGGATCCTGATGGGGGTGGAGCTGATCCTGAACGCCGCCTCGATCAACATGGTTGCCTTTTCCCATTTTAACGGCAACCAGGTCGACGGTCATGTTTTTTCTGTCTTTCTCATTGTGTTGGCTGCTGCTGAAGCGGCGGTGGCGCTGGCGATCGTGGTCTCGATCTACCGACAATTCCAGACGATCGATGCCGAAGAGGCAACGACGCTGAAAGGGTAATGATGTTTGAATCGATCAGTCATTGGGTGGCCTGGGTCCCGATTCTTCCGTTGATCGGCGCGTCGATCAATGGGCTCTACAGTTTTACCGGGGCGAATTTAAAGCGGCCGTTTGTGCATACAGTCGCCTGTGGGAGCCTGCTCCTTTCTTTTCTGATTACGGTGGGGACCTTTCTCCATTTTTTGAGTCTCCCCCCCGAACATCGCGAAGGAACCGTGACCCTGTTTAACTGGCTCACCACGTCGAATTTCTACGCCGATGTCGCCTTTTTGATCGATCCGTTGTCGCTGACCATGATGGGGGTCGTGACCGGGGTCGGGTTTCTGATCCATGTTTATTCGATCGGCTACATGGCGCACGATCCGGGTTATGCCCGCTACTTCGCCTACTTGAACCTCTTTTGCTTTGCGATGCTGACTCTGGTGATGGGCTCCAACCTGTTCATGATGTTCATCGGTTGGGAGGGGGTGGGGCTCTGCTCTTATCTCCTGATCGGGTTCTGGTTTGCCGACAAGGAGAAGGCGGTCGCCGGGATGAAGGCGTTTATCGTGAACCGGGTCGGCGATTTTGGATTTTTGGTCGGTCTGCTTCTGCTTTTCTGGTCGCTCCATTCGGTCGGGTATCCGACGGTGACTTTTACCGAGCTTCGGGAAGCGGCGCCGCTGTTATCAAAATCAGTGGTGACGCTGGTCACGCTCCTCTTTTTTGTCGGCGCGACCGGTAAATCGGCGCAGATCCCCCTCTACACCTGGCTCCCGGATGCGATGGCCGGCCCAACGCCGGTCTCCGCACTGATCCATGCGGCGACCATGGTGACCGCCGGGGTCTATATGATCGGCCGAATGAATTTCCTCTATGCGATGGCGCCGGAGACAATGGCGATCGTCGCGACGGTCGGATTTATCACCGCGATCTTTTCCGCCCTGATCGCCTTTGCGCAAAACGACATCAAGAAAGTCTTGGCCTATTCGACGATCAGTCAATTGGGCTTCATGTTTGGCGCGATGGGGGTCGGGGCTTACGCCGCCGGGATTTTCCACCTGGTGACTCACGCCTTTTTCAAGGCCTGCCTCTTTTTGGGTTCCGGTTCGGTCATCCATGCGATGAGCGGCGAACAGGATATGCGCAAGATGGGGGGGCTGAAGAGGCATCTGCCGATTACCTCGGTCACATTTCTGATCGCGACACTCGCCATTGCCGGGATCTTCCCGCTGGCCGGCTTCTTCTCCAAAGATGAAATCTTGTGGCATACCGCCAATCGTTTCCCGTTGCTCTGGGGGGTCGGTATTATTGCCGCGGCCGGTACCGCCATTTACATGTTTCGGCTGGTCGCGATGACCTTTTACGGGGAACTTCGGGCGGAAGGGGAAGCGCGGCACCCTATCCACGAATCCCCGTTCAGCATGACACTCGTCCTCGTGTTGCTCGCCGCCCTGTCGGTCGTCGGAGGTTTTCTGGGGGTCCCACCGGCGCTCGGTCACTGGGTCGGCTGGGAAGAGAGCCATCTGATCGAAGGGTGGCTCCATCCGGTCTTTGCGGCGGCGATGACGCATGAGCCGGCCCTTTCTCATTCGATGGAGTATCTGCTCATGGGGATCTCACTGATCATTGCTATTCTAGGGAGTCTGGTCGGGTTTGCCTGTTATACCCGTCGTCAGGATATCCCGAAAAAAATCGCGGGCCTTGCCCCCCGATTCTATCAGCTGGTGTCGAACAAATTTTATGTCGATGAGATCTATCAGCGATTCATTGTCCGGCCGGTCATGGTGTTCAAGGATCAACTCGCCCGTTTTGATCTCTTGGTTATTGATGGGGCGGTGAACCTCTCCGCCCTTTATACGAAACTGGCCGCCTTTGCCTCCGGCTGGTTTGACCGGACCTTTGTGGATGGGGCGGTCAATCGGGTGGCGGATGGGACCTTTTTGGGCAGCTCCGGAGCCCGCCGCCTGCAGAGCGGGGAAATCCAAAGTTATCTTTATTATGCGGTGGGTGGAATTGTGCTGATCATGCTGTATCGAATCATTTAGGAGGATGATGATGTTTCCCTATCTCTCGTTCATGACCTTCTTCCCCATTTTGGGGGCGTTGTTTATTTTCTTTGTTCCCAAGAACAAGGAACATTGGGTGAAATGGATCGCCCTGATGGCGACGATCCCCCCGTTGGTGGCGGCGGCCAAGCTCTACTTTTTGTTTGATCGAACCAGCGCCGCGCTTCAGTTTGTCGAGGGGCCATTTGACTGGATCCCCGCTTTCCATGTCCAATATTTTATGGGGGCGGACGGCGTTTCGATCTCGATGATCCTGTTGACTGCCCTGATTTCCTTCATCTGCATCCCGGCCTCGTTCGGGATTCAGAAACATGTGAAGGCCTACTACGCCCTCTTTTTGCTGCTGGATACCGGGATGATGGGGGTCTTCTGCGCCCTCGATTTCTTCCTTTTCTATGTTTTTTGGGAAGTGATGCTGTTGCCGATGTACTTTTTGATCGGAATTTGGGGAGGGCCGCGGCGGGAGTACGCCGCAATCAAGTTCTTTCTCTACACCCTGTTGGGGTCGGTCCTGATGCTGTTGGTGATGCTGGCCTTCTATTTCTATAGCGACGGGAATTCGTTTAATTTGGTGACCTTGGCCGACCAATCACGACATTTGGGACCGCTCACCTCGGCAAGTTTCCGTAACATCTGCTGGCTCGGTCTCTTTATCTGTTTTGCGATCAAGATCCCGATCGTCCCGTTCCATACCTGGTTGCCGGATGCCCACGTCGAGGCGCCGACCCCGATCTCGGTTATCCTGGCCGGGATCCTTTTGAAGATGGGGACCTACGGGATCTTGCGGGTCTGTTTTCCGCTCCTGCCCGACGCCTCGCTCTATTTTGCGAACCTGATGGCGGTGATCGGGATGATCAACATCGTCTACGGGGCGTTGTGTGCGATGGCCCAAAAGGATTTCAAGAAACTGATCGCCTATTCTTCGGTCAGTCATATGGGGTTCTGTTTGCTGGGGATGGCCTCGATGACACCGGAGGGGATCAACGGGGCGGTCTTCCAGATGTTCAACCACGGAACGATCACGGCGATGCTCTTCTTGCTGGTCGGTGTCGTCTATGACCGCGCCCATACCCGGGATCTGGATGCGTTCGGGGGGTTGGCCCAGACGATGCCGCGTTATGCCGCGACCACTTCGCTCGCCTTTTTTGCCGCCTTGGGGCTCCCCGGCCTCTCCGGGTTTGTCAGTGAGGCGCTCTGTTTCTTGGGGGGCTTCAAGACCTTCCCGCTCTACACGATCGTCTCGGCCAGCGGTGTTGTGTTGACCGCCGGATACATGCTCTGGACCTACCAGAGGATCTTTTTCGGCAAGTTGAATGAACAATACGCCAAATTGCCGGAGATCAGCGGTCGGGAAATCTTTACCCTGCTGCCACTGGGGGTGATCGTCCTCGTTTTGGGAATCTATCCCCGGTTTGTGCTCGATTTGCTGAATATCTCACTCTCGGCATTAAACAGCGCGGTAACGGCCTGGACGGTGGCAGGACTCTGATGCAAACCGACCTCCATTATTTTCTCCCGGAGCTGGTGCTGATCGGCACTATTGTGATGCTCTTCCTGGTCGATTTTTTTGTGGGGAGCCGAAAGAAGGGGCTCTATCCGTTCTTCTCCTTCCTTGGGATCGTCGGGATGATCCTCGCCACGGCCCGAGTGACGGGCCTTCCCGCGGGCCGCTTCTTTTCCGGGATGGTCACCTTCGATCCGATGGCCCACTTTTTTAAGTATCTGTTTGGCGCCGCTGCCGGGCTGACGATCCTGTTTTCCGGCAAGAGCGAGGAGGTGGAGAAGACCGATACCCCGAGCTATTACACCTTGCTGATCGCCCTGACCCTCGGGATGATGCTGTTGGCCAGCTCCAGCAATTTGTTGATGATCTATCTCTCGCTGGAGATGGTCTCGGTTTTATCCTATATCCTGACCGGTTATGTCCGGGGTTCGCGCCGCTCCTCGGAGGCGGCATTGAAGTATGTGATTTACGGCGGGGTTGCCTCCGGCGTGATGGCCTACGGACTCTCGCTTCTCTACGGACTGACCGGCAGCATGGATCTTCCCACGATTGCGGAATTTTTACGCAACCACCCGGTCAGTCGTGAGGTGCTCTTTTTCTCCGTTCTTCTGATGATGGCCGGTTTCGGTTACAAGATTGCGGTCTTTCCGTTTCAGATGTGGTGTCCGGATGTCTATGAAGGGGCCCCCACCCCCTTCACCGCCTTTTTGTCGGTCGGCCCCAAGGCGGCCGGTTTTGCGATCCTGATCCGGTTTTTCCTGACCGCATTGGGCAAACCGGTCGATGCCGGGTTTGTCGATATCAAGTTTTCCGGTTGGCCGGAAATGATCATGCTGCTCTCCGTGGTGACGATGACGATCGGCAACCTCGGCGCAATGGCGCAGAAAAACTTGAAGCGGATGCTCGCCTATTCCTCGATTGCGCATGCCGGTTATCTGTTGATGGGATTTGCGGCCTTGAATCAGGAGGCGCTCCGGGCGGTCCTGTTTTATCTGGTGGTCTATACGATCATGAACCTCGGCGCCTTTTTGGTCGTGATTCTGGTGGGGAACCACCTTCATCTGGAGGACCTGGAGGGATATGCCGGTCTGGGTCGTCGCGGCGGACAAGGGACGATGCTCGCCCTGGCGATGGCGGCCTTTCTC
>CAYYFU010000051.1:0-9242 GCA_964471095.1 uncultured Pseudomonadota bacterium | reverse complement strand
TATCAGCCGATACTCCCTTAACACCTTCACCAACCGCTCCCGATTCTCCTTCCCCATCTCGCAGAGCGGGAGGCGCCATTCCTCGGCTGATTTCCCCATCAAGGCTAAGGCGGTCTTGACTGGGACGGGGTTAGTTTCGAAGAACATCGCCTGATGGAGAAGCAGCAGCTCCTCGTGGTTTTTTTTTTCCTCGGATTTTTTACCGGCCGCAAACAGGTCCCAGATCCTCGCCATTCGTTCTGGCACGACATTCGCCGTGACCGAAATCATCCCGCGACCCCCCAGCTCCAGGATTTCGTAGTTCTGGGCATCTTCTCCCGAAAGGACGGTAAAAGCAGGCCCGCAGAGCTGGACGACTTTTTTGACCTGATCAAGATTCCCCGACGCCTCTTTGATTCCAACGATGTTCGGGATCTTCGCCAGTCGGGCATCGGTCTCCGGGAGCATGTTCACCGAGGTTCGGCCCGGGACATTATACAGGATCATTGGGAGATCGACCGCCGCGGCGATCGCCTTGAAGTGGCGGTAGAGCCCCTCCTGGGTCGGTTTATTATAGTAGGGGCAGACCTGTAAGGAGCCATCGGCACCGAGCTTTTGCGCCCGACGGGTCATCTCGATCGCCTCATCGGTCGAGTTGGAGCCGGTCCCGGCGAGCACCGGCACACGCCTGCGGGCCTGATCGACAACGATCTGGATGACGCGGTCATGCTCTTCGTAGCTTAGGGTCGCCGCCTCACCGGTCGAGCCACAGGGGACCAGGCCATCGGTCCCGGCGGCGATTTGCCAGTCGACTAGTTTGCGAAGGGCCGCCTCATCGACCTTGCCGTTCTTGAACGGCGTGACAATGGCGACCATCGATCCTTGAAAGTCGGTTTTCGACATGCCGGTTGGCTATCACAGGGTCATTAAGGGGCGCAACTTCTTCATAAAGTTTTCATAAAGTGATTCGTAAAACCTAGATTTCAACCTCGCCTCGGAACACCGTTTCGGCGGGGCCGGTTATCAGGACGTGACCATCTTTCTTCCGCCATTCGATCTGCAGCGATCCGCCACGGAGTTTGACCTCTACCTTTCTCTCGGTCAGTTGGTTCAACGCCCCCGCGACGGCGGCGGCGCAGGCCCCGCTTCCACAGGCGAGCGTTTCCCCCGTCCCCCGCTCCCAGACCCGCATTTCAATCACCTTGGGGGAAAGGATTTTGATGAATTCAACATTCGCCTTTTTGGGAAAGACAGGATGATTTTCGATCATCGGACCGATCTTTTCGATCGCCAGTTTTTCCAGGTTCTCCACCATCGTGACACAGTGGGGATTTCCCATCGAGACGCAGGTCACCCGATAAACCATCCCATCGACACGGATCGGACGGTTGATCACCCGACCCGCCAGCCGGACCGGGATCTCCCTCCCTCTGAGAATCGGTTCCCCCATATCGACGGTGAAAAGGTTTTTGGGCAAAATTTTTATTTTTTGGACCCCGGCCGGTGTTTCCACGGACACCTCACTTCGGCTCACGATCTTTTCATCCCGGGCATACTGGACGACGCAGCGGATCCCGTTGCCGCACATCTCGACCCGGCTGCCGTCTGCGTTGTAGATCTCCATCCCGAAGTCGGCTCGGTGGGAGCGGGTGAGGATCAACAATTGATCCGCCCCGACCCCGAACCGGCGGTCACAGAGTCGTTTGGCGGCTTTTGGCAGGTTCGGGAGGCGAAATTTCCGCCCATCAATGACCACGAAGTCATTTCCCAATCCATGCATTTTCGTAAAAGGTAATTTCATCGTTCTCTACACCAGAAATTTCGGCACATGTTCCCCGATCAGCAGATCCTTGTACTCCTGCCGTTTTCGGACGACATGAAACTCGCTGCCGTGCACCAACACCTCCGCCACGAGCGGACGGGAATTGTAATTGGAGGCCATCGTAAAGCCGTAGGCCCCGGCGCTCATCACCGCCAGGAGGTCGTTTCCCTTTAACACAGGGAGGGGGCGGTTTTCCGCCAAAAAATCCCCCGATTCGCAGATCGGTCCGACCACATCAACGCGCTGTTTTTTGCCTCCCGTCCGACGGACCGGAAGGATCTCGTGGTAGGAGCCGTAAAGGGAAGGGCGGATCAGGTCGTTCATCCCCCCATCCACCACGACAAACCGTTTGGCCCCTTGCTGTTTTCGGTAAAGGACCCGGGTCAAAAGGATCCCGGCGTTCCCCACGATGACACGTCCCGGTTCAAATAGGACGGTTGCGTCGATTCCCTTGAGTTCCTTGGCGAGTGCCTTTCCGTAGGCGGCCGGGGAGGGCGGTTTTTCGTTATGATACGGGATCCCCAATCCCCCTCCTAAGTCAAGAGTGCGGATCTCAAATCCCTGGCGACGAAGCGTCTCCATCAACTGGCGGAGCTTGGCCAACGCCTCAAGGAACGGTCGGACTTGGGTGATCTGGGAACCGATATGACAACTGATTCCGATCATCTTCAGTCCCCCCAACCGGCGTCCCTTTTCGTAGAGGGGGAGGCTCTGACCGATCGGGATCCCAAACTTGCTCTTCTTGAGTCCGGTCGAGATATACGGGTGGGTTCGCGGGTTGATATCCGGATTGACCCGGATCGCGACCGACGCCTTTCGCCCCGCCTGTTTGGCCACCTCATGCAACGTCTCCAACTCTTCTTCCGATTCGACATTAAACAGCAGAATGCCGGCCTTCAGCGCGTACGCCATCTCCGCGGCCCCTTTGCCGACCCCGGAATAGACGATCCGATCGGGAGGGATCCCGGCGGTCAAGGCCCGGAACAGTTCACCGCCGGAGACAATATCGGCCCCCCCGCCCCGTCGAACCACCGCTCGCAAGATCGCGAGGTTCGAATTTGCCTTCATCGCATAACAGAGGAGGTGAGGGATTTTGGCGAGTGCCTCCTGAAAGACCCGGAGGTGTCGATCCAACGTCGCAAAACTGTAAACATAGCAGGGGGTGCCGACCTCATCGGCAATCCGGGCAAGGGGGACTTTTTCACAGGTGAGCTCTTTTCCCTGGTAGTGAAAATGATGCATACTAGGTTCCCTGAAGAATTTTCTCCAGACGACCGATCTCCTTGAGCACTTGGGAACGGGCGGTGCCGCCGATCACCCTGCGGTTTTCGATCGCCGCTTCCGGTTTCAGAACGCGGTAGAGGGAGGCATCAAATTTTTTTGAAAAACGCCGGAATTCCTCTAAGGACAATTGGTGCAACCCCTTTTTCTTTTTTTCCGCATGCTGGACCAGTTGGGCCGTTGTTTCGTGGGCCGAACGGAAGTCGACCCCCTTTTTGACCAGCCAATCGGCCAGTTCCGTTGCCAACAGAAAACTGTCCGAGGCGGCCTGTCTCATCCGATCCCGGTTCGGCTCCAGCCTGGTGATCAGCGCGGCCAGGATATCCACGGCATTGATCACCGTTTCAAAAAGGTCAAAAACCGCCTCTTTGTCCTCCTGCAGGTCGCGGTTGTAGGCAAGCGGGAGCGATTTCATCAACGTCAGCAGGGAGACCAGATGACCATAGACCCGGCCGGTCTTTCCCCGAACCAGTTCTAAAATATCCGGATTGATTTTTTGAGGCATCATTGAGGAACCGGTACAGAAGGAATGGGGAAGTTTGATGAAACCGAATTCAGTCGTTGACCAGAGGATCAGCTCCTCGGCGAGCCTGGAGAGGTGCATCATCAGGAGTGAACTGACCGAGGCGATTTCAATCGTAAAGTCGCGGTCCGAGACGGCATCGAGGCTGTTATGCGTGACATCCTGAAACCCCAACTCCCGGGCGATCGCCTGCCGATCAATCGGGAAGGCCGATCCGGCCAGTGCCCCGGAGCCCAAGGGGGAATGATTGAGGCGACGAAAACATTCCAAAATCCTCATCCGATCCCGTTCCCACATCTCCAGATACGCCAGCAGGTGATGCGAAAAGAGGACCGGTTGGGCCCGTTGCAGGTGGGTATACCCCGGCATGATGAGATCAAGCGAACGTTTCGCCTTGGCGAGCGCCGCCTTTTCAAGAGCGATCAGCGAGTCATGCAGCTCCGCCAGCCGATCCCGGCAATAGAGTCGAAAATCAAGGGCAACCTGGTCATTGCGGCTCCGACCGGTATGGAGTTTCCCCCCCAGTCTCCCCAATTTTTTGATCAGGACCGATTCGATATTCCGATGAACATCCTCCAGCTCTTCCCGAAACTCCCATTTTCCCTGACTGATCTCCCGGGTGATCTGTTTTAAGGCGCGGATCATCCGATCCCGCTCGCGGGGGGTGAGAATTCCGGCGCGTGACAAGGCACGGGCCTGGGCGATATTCCCTAAGATGTCATAATAATAGAGTTTTTTGTCAAAACTGACCGACTGGGTGAAGTCAAGGGCCAAGGGGTCCAGCCGCTCTGCAAACCGCCCACTCCATTTCGTTTTAGACATTTGATTTAAGTACTGGTGATCCTTACGATTGTCAAGAAAACGGCCTTAAAACTGCTTGACAGGAGAGGGGGTTTGCTGGATACTGCAAGCAGCTTCACAATAGAGACAAGCCTGAATCGCCTAGCCTAAAAAATCGAGACTCTCCACTATGGTGCGTCCCAGAAAAACTGATTTTCCCGAAGAGATTCCTGTTGAAGAAACCAACTCCGTTGCACCCCGTCCTTCCCTGCCGATGAGCGCACCGGGGGGCGTGGTCAATCTGAAGGAGCTCAAGACCAAGAAAATTAGCGATCTGATCACCCTCGCCCATGGCTTTAATGTGGAAGGGGCCGCCGGGATGCGTCGACAGGACCTGATCTTTGCGATCCTGAACGCGCAGGCCGACAAAAACGGGATGATTTTTGGGGAGGGGATTTTGGAAATCCTTCCGGACGGTTTCGGTTTTTTACGTGCCCCGGATTACAACTACCTCCCGGGTCCGGATGACATTTACGTCTCTCCCTCCCAAATCCGGAAATTTGGGCTCCGGACCGGCGATACCGTCACCGGCCAGATTCGGCCTCCCAAGGATTCGGAGCGCTATTTCGCCCTGCTCAAGGTTGAGTCGATCAATTTTGAGGGCCCGGAAGCGGCGCGGGAAAAGATCCTGTTTGACAACCTGACGCCGCTTTATCCGAACCAGCGGCTCCACCTCGAGTATGACTCCAAAAATTACACCTCACGGATCATCGACCTATTGTCGCCGATCGGCAAGGGCCAGCGGGCGTTAATTGTTGCGGCCCCACGGACCGGCAAGACGATGATGATGCAGAATATCGCTAATGCGATCACCGCGAATCATCCGGATGTTGTCTTAATCGTGCTGTTGATCGATGAGCGACCGGAAGAGGTGACCGATATGCAGCGGTCGGTGAAGGGGGAGGTCGTCTCCTCGACCTTTGATGAACCGGCGACCCGTCACGTCCAGGTGGCGGAGATGGTGATCGAAAAGGCGAAGCGACTCGTGGAACACAAGAAAGATGTGGTGATTCTGTTGGACTCGATCACGCGCCTGGCCCGGGCTTACAACACCGTTGTTCCCCCCTCCGGAAAAATCCTCTCCGGTGGTGTTGACTCCAATGCCCTCCACAAACCGAAACGATTTTTCGGTGCGGCACGCAATATAGAAGAAGGTGGATCGTTGACGATTATTGCGACGGCCCTGATCGATACCGGCAGTCGGATGGACGAGGTGATCTTTGAGGAATTCAAGGGGACCGGCAACAGCGAGATCATGCTCGACCGGAAGTTGATGGAGAAACGGATCTTCCCCTGCATGGATGTGAACCGCTCCGGGACGCGGAAGGAAGAGTTGCTGCTCGAACCGGGGATCTTGAACCGCGTCTGGATCCTGCGCAAGGTCCTGGCCGCGCTGAACGTCGTTGATTCGATGGAATTCCTGACCGACAAGATGCAGAACACCACGACCAACAAAGACTTCCTCGACTCGATGTCTTCTTAGTAAATCACTTCTTATTACTTTCTTGATCGAATTGTTTTGAGGGTCAGGTTGAGAATCGGCAGAGCTGCCTTGTCCTTCTCACGTCCAGCGGCTGTTTTGCTCTTCAAAATCCGATCAATCGAAAGGAAATTCAGCGTGAGATTTCCCAGCCGAATCTTGCGGCTCTTCTTGTATTCCTTTGCAAAGCTTTGAAGCCCGGAAACGTTCAATACGAGGTCAAACAGTTCAAAACCCTTACCGGCAAGCTGGGGGGGATTCATCCCAAAAGGGGGGACATAGATGCCATCGGTTTCCTTGAGGGCGGCAAGGAGTTTTGGATCCGGCAGTTTTTTGAACCAGAGATCGATATCTCGTGTCACCACGGGGGCGCCCTGCATGGCCGCAGCGGAAAGACCGACAACAAGAAACGGCGCACCTCTTTTGCGGAGGGCTTTTAGAAAGGCAATCTCTTTATCGGTAAGCGGGTATTTTTTTGGCACGCAATAAGGCCAGCGTTAGCCTCTCCAAAGGATTTTTTTCAAGAAAGACTAAAGTATGATAAACATCAGAACGCTCAAAGCTGGGATTCTTCTTGCAAATCTCGTCGACCTTTTTTTGTAATTTGCGAACATGGAAAATGAGCCGGCTCCTCATGGAAAAGACTATAAAACGGGTTCTGGGGAGGTGTCAACCTACGGGGATTTCGGAAACACCGCCAGGGCGTTCGGGATACCGGTGGTGCCGGGGAGTTCCAGAGAAAAATTCTTCAATTTGACGGAGATCTGCGAAGACCCGCCGCCATCAAGGTTCAGGGCGTACGGGGTTTCTTTCTTCCAGGCCTCGGCCCATTCAGCCATGGGGACAGGGGCGGAGGAGACGCCGATTACGAGCTGACCGTCCGAGGTGGTGCCGATGGCGGAACGTCGGTGGGTCTCCGTTTCAGGCTTAAAAGACGGGATCTTGCCGTCGATCACCAGTCGTGGCCCGACCTGGAGCGCCGTTTCGACCCCCTCCCCGGACCATTCCTTCCGATGGATGACGGAGGGGCCGGTGGGTCTCATCTGAAAGACCCCCCATTCCACCGGGCGTATCGGGTTGACGGTCTCACCCCTCCGGACCAACAGCCCTAGGGAGCGGAACGCATCGTCAAAGAAGCCACCGTTAATCACCAGGGCGGCCCCGCTTTTTTCCCGATAGTTTTTGCTGGGGAGGGCGGCCTGTTCAAAATCGGTTGCCAGGAGCAAATCAAGGCGGCATTTTTGTGGATCAATCCGGAAAAGATGAATCGACCCGATGGTTTTGTATTCCCATCCCTCCTGCAGTTTTTTCCAGGCCTCTACAGGAACGGCCCAAAAAAAGAGCAGAAGACTAAAAAGAACCGGTTGTTTGAATTTCCACAGTCTGGCCGTCATTGAGTTCCTCGGGGTCGGAGATGACCACGCGGTCTCCTTCCTCGAGACCCCGGGTTACGATCGGATTTCCGGGTGGAACCAATTCAACGTGACGTGGCCTTTTCCCCTTCGATACGGAAGGCATAGACCGAACGTTCGGTTTTGATCAAGGCCTGAGGAGGGATCGTCATGATTTTTTTTCGTAAAGGGGTGTTGAAGTGGATGGTTCCCTTCATCTCCGCCTTGAGGGCAAAGGTCTCATTCGGGAGATTCAGGGAAATTTTGACCTCCCCCTCTTGTCCCGCCTCCGTTCCAATCGCCAAGATTTCACCGGGGACTTCTCGAGGGGCGATCGTTGGGAAGCGAACCGGGATCGATCCTCCCCGCTCCAGCGTTGCTGCGACCTCCAGGGGAACAAAAAAACTGAACCGCAACGGATCGATCCGGACAATTTCCAACAGGAGTTCCCCTTCTCCCAGGGCGGAGCCCAGACTGACCTGCCGCTGGGTGACGAGCCCCGGAATCGGGCTGTTCAACTGGAGATTTTCCAGTTGGGTCTCATACAGGTCAATCTCGTCCCGCGCCCGATCGATCGTTGCCTCAAAGAGGGCTTTCTTTTCATCGAGCCCTTGCGCCTCAACCTCGGTTAATTTCTCTTCCTCCAGCAGACGTTCCCGATTTGTCTGGTTGTAACGAACCTCCTCGAGCCCTGCCTCGGCCTCCTGCTGCTGGGAACGGGCAACCTCCAGTTTGAGACGGATCTCCTCCTCCTCGAACTTGACCAGCGGATCCCCGGCATTGACCCGTTGCCCGATCTCCACAAAGAGTTCGGTTATTTTTCCTCCCCCCTCCGGCGCCTTGGCCTGAAAACGGTCAGACGGTTCCGTCACGCCGGTTGTCTCGACGACCCATGGAACTTCTTTAGCGGCGATCACCGCAACGGTCACCGGGGTGACCTGACTTTTCTTGGCGGTCGTCTCCGGTTTCATCCCGGGCGGTTCCACCGCACAGGCGGCGAGGAAAATAAGGGCGAGGATTCGAGGCACCGGGAAATTATATATATCTTTATCTTCGTCTTGCAAAGCGAAACCTCTCTCGAGTAAGTACGTCTGATGAGCGTTTCTCTCGATAAGCTCGTTTCCCTCTGCAAACGACGCGGGTTTATTTTCGCGGGATCGGAAATTTATGGCGGGCTTGCGAATTCGTGGGACTACGGTCCGCTGGGGGTCCAACTGAAGCGCAATATCGAGCAGGCCTGGTGGCGGCGATTCGTCGCCTTGCGGAGCGATATGGTCGGGATCGACCCGGCGATCCTGATGAACCCGAACGTCTGGGTCGCCTCGGGGCATGTCGCGAACTTCAACGATGCCCAGATCGACTGCAAAAAATGCAAACACCGCTATCGGGCCGATCAACTGATTCAGGACCAGCAGCCGACCGCACACGTCGAAGGGAAGTCGTTGAAGGAGCTCGATCAGATGATCGGGGAGCACAAGATCAAATGTCCCGAGTGCGGCGCGAAAGATTTCACCCCGTGTCGGATTTTCAACCTGCTCTTCAAGACGAATCTCGGGGTCCTGGAGGAGGGGCAATCGGCGGTCTATCTGCGCGGCGAGCTGGCGCAGGGGATGTTCGTTAACTTCCGGACGATCTACGAGGCCCAGCGACTTCGACTCCCGTTCGGGATCGCCGCCTCCGGCAAGGTGTTCCGCAACGAGATCACTCCCGGGAATTTCACCTTCCGGACACTGGAGTTTGACCTGCAGGAGTTCGAGTACTTCGTGCCTCCCGCTGACTGGAGTCAATGGTTCGACTACTGGCTGCAACAGATGCGAGACTGGACGCAGGAATTAGGATTGGATCCGCAAAAGCTGCGGGTTCGGGAGCATGAAAAGGATGAGTTGTCGCACTACTCAAAACGGACAGTGGATATCGAATACGAAA
>CAYYFU010000050.1:5886-9323 GCA_964471095.1 uncultured Pseudomonadota bacterium | reverse complement strand
GGATGTATTGCCGGGGGATCACCCCGCCCACGATCTCATCCACGAACTGGAACCCTGAGCCGCGGGGCAGCGGCGCCACGCGGATCCAGCAGTCGCCGTACTGGCCGTGGCCACCGGTCTGCTTCTTGTGTTGATAGACGAAATCAGTCTTTTGCGTGATCGTCTCCCGGAAGGCGACCTGCGGTTTCCCCGCGTTGACCTCACAGTTGTACTCCCGTTTCATCCGCTCCATGTAGATCTCCAGATGGAGCTCCCCCATCCCGGAGATGATCGTCTCACTGCTCTCTTCATCCCGGCTGACCCGGAAGGTGGGGTCCTCGCGAGAGAACCGGTTCAAGGCCTTGGAAAAATTGGCCTGCCCCGCCTTTTCCTTTGGGGCGACCGCGAGAGAAATAACCGGATTCGGGACATGCATTGAGGTCATCGTGTAGCGGATTGTTCCATCGGTGAAGGTATCACCGGAGGCGCACTCCACACCGAACATCGCGACAATGTCCCCAGCCTCTGCCTTATCAATGTCGTTCATCTCGTCGGCATGCATCCGGACGAGTCTCGGGATCTTGACCTTCCGCTCGTTGACGGAGTTGACGATCCAGTCCCCCTTGGCGGCTTTCCCTTGATAGATCCGCATGTAGGTCAACTGGCCATAACGCCCATCCTCCAATTTGAAGGCCAGTCCGACGAACGGTTTGTCCGGACGGGATTCCAGCACCACCTTTTCCTCGTTCTTGCGCTGATCATGCGCCTCATTTTGAACCTCGGATGGATTCGGGAGATAATGTCCGACCGCGTCCAGCAGCAGCTGGACCCCCTTGTTCTTGTAGGCCGACCCCATCATGACCGGGATAAATTTGAGGCTCAAGGTCGCCTTCCGAATCGCCCGACGCAACAGATCAGCAGAAACCTCTTTGTCTTCCAGGTAGAGGTGGGCGACATCGTCATCAAAATCACCCATGGCCGCCACCAGTTCATGGCGAAGCTCCTTGGCATGGGTCAGCAGGTCGGCCGGGATCTCTTCCACCCTGACCTTTTCGCCATTGTCACCATCGTAGTAGTTCGCCTTCATATCGACCAGATCAATGACCCCCTGAAACTTCTCCTCCGCCCCGATCGGCATTGCGATCAGGTGGGCATTGTGCCCCAATTTGTCCCGGAGCTGACTCATGCAGCGGACCGGATCGGCGCCGGCGCGGTCCTTTTTTTTGACAAAGGCGATGCGGGGGACATGGGAACGGGTCATCTGTCGGTCGACCGTGATCGATTGGCTTTGCACGCCGGAGACGGCGCAGAGGACGAGGACTGCCCCGTCCAGCACCCGGAGGGCCCGCTCCACTTCAATCGTAAAATCAACGTGACCGGGGGTGTCGATGATGTTGATCACCTGACCCTTCCACTCGCAATAGGTGGCGGCCGACTGGATCGTGATCCCCTTCTCCCGCTCCAGGTCCATAAAATCCATCGTTGCCCCAACCCCGGATTTCCCCCGAACCTCTTCTATCTTATGGATTTTCTTGGTGTAATAAAGGACCCGCTCGGTCAAGGTGGTCTTTCCTGAATCGATATGGGCTGAAATCCCGATGTTTCTGACTTTTTCGATGCCGGCCATTCTTAACTCCTTTGAAAAGCTGGGTCTTTTAGACTGATCAGTTGCTGAAAGTCGAGCGGTTTTTTATTTCTTGCCTTGGAAGCCGATTTTTCCTATAAGCAGCCCCGCGTTGGTGGGAGTTGGAGTACGAAAATTATTTAAAAAGGAGTTACGCCATGAGCAACAAGAAGCGAGGAACCGTCAAATGGTTCAACGACCAGAAGGGCTACGGGTTCATCACCCCGGAGGATGGAGTGAAGGACCTTTTTGTCCACTATTCCAATATCATTGGGGATGGCTATAAGTCGCTCGCCGAAGGGCAGCCTGTCGAGTTTCTCGTGGGGCAAGGTCCCAAGGGTGAACACGCGACAGAAGTCGAAAAGGCCTAATGTCAAAAATTCAGACGGTTGGAGTGATTGGCTCGGGTCAAATGGGGGCGGGGATCGCCCAGGTGGCGGCCCAGGCCGGTTTTGGCGTCACCGTTGTCGACCTCAAGGAAGATTTTCTGGCCCGCGCCCTCCAAACGATCGACAAGTCGCTGGTGAAGCTCGCTGAAAAAGGGAAGGTCAAGGACCCCGCCGACGTCAAGAAAAAGATCCGTATCAGCACCAAGGTTTCGGATCTGGCGAACGCCGACTTTGTTGTCGAGGCGATTACCGAGAACGAACCGATCAAATTCAAAACATTCGCGGAGCTGGACCAGATCTGCAAACCGGAGACTTACCTCGCCAGCAACACCTCTTCGATTTCGATCACACGGCTCGCAGGGAAAACCAAACGACCCGAACGGGTTATCGGGATGCATTTTATGAATCCGGTTCCGATGATGGAGCTGGTGGAGATCATCCGCGGCTTGCAGACCTCGGACGAGACCTATGCCGTTACCAAGTCGATCGCGGAGCAGATGGGAAAGGTGACCGTTTTGTCCAGAGACTCTGCCGGATTTATCGTCAACCGGATCCTGGTCCCGATGATCAACGAGGCGATCTACGCCCTCTATCAGGGGATCGGGACGCCGGAGGATATCGACCAGGCGATGAAGCTCGGGACCCATCAACCGATGGGGCCCCTGACCCTTGCCGACTTTGTGGGGCTTGATACGCTCCTGTCGATCCTCGAGGTCTTTCATGAATCGTTCGGCGACAAGTTCAAACCCTGCCCGCTCCTGAAGCAATACGTCGACGCCGGGTGGCTCGGAAAGAAGAGCGGGCGCGGATTTTACAACTATTCGTGACGCCCCAAACACTTTTCGACAAAATTTGGAACTCCCACGTCGTCACCCAGTTCGATGGCTCGACCCTCCTCTACATCGACCGCCACCTCGTTCATGAGGTGACCAGCCCGCAGGCGTTTGAGGGGCTTCGGCTGGCGAGACGAAAGGTCCGGCGGCCGGAGCTGACCTTTGCGACGATGGACCACAACGTCCCGACCGAGGACCGGATGAACATCAAGGACGAGATCTCGCGGGCCCAGATCGGGGCGCTGGAAAAAAATTGCAAGGAGTTTGGGGTCACGCTCTACGACCTGAAGAGCGAGAACCAGGGGATCGTCCATATCATCGGGCCGGAACTGGGGTTGACGCTCCCGGGGACCACGCTCGTTTGCGGCGATAGTCACACCTCGACGCACGGCGCCTTCGGGACGCTCGCCTTCGGGATCGGCACCTCGGAGGTCGAGCATGTCCTGGCGACACAGTGTCTCATTCAGAAAAAGCCAAAAACCTATCGAGTCGAATTTTCCGGCGCCCGGCAACGGGGTGTCACCCCCAAAGATATGATCCTGAAATTGATCGGGACGATCGGGACCGCCGGTGCGACCGGCTACCTGCTGGAGTACACCGGCGCTGCAATTC
>CAYYFU010000050.1:648-5876 GCA_964471095.1 uncultured Pseudomonadota bacterium | reverse complement strand
GGAGGGGCGGATGACCGTCTGCAACATGTCGATCGAGGCGGGGGCCAAGGCGGGGATGATCGCCCCGGACGATACCACTTATCAGTACCTCTCCGATCGGCCGTTGGCCCCGAAAGGGAAGGCGTGGGACGAGGCGCTTGTCTCTTGGAAGAGGTTGCCGGGAGATGCCGCTGCCCTATTCGACAAATCGCTCGCCATTGACTGCTCACAGTTCGCCCCGCAGGTCACCTGGGGAACAAATCCCGGGATGGTGACCGACGTGGATCGGGTTGTGCCAGCGCCGGGGGATCTGCCGGGGCTTGCCAAAAACGACCATGAGCATGCGCTGGATTATATGGGACTCAAACCGGGCACAAAGATCACGGAGATTCCCCTCGATGTTGTCTTCATCGGGAGTTGCACTAACGCCCGGATCGAGGACCTGCGGGTCGCGGCGGCAGTTCTGAAGGGGCGCAAGGTTTCAAGAAAGGTCAGGGTGCTCGTCGTGCCCGGATCACAGCGGATAAAAAAACAGGCGGAGCAGGAGGGGTTGCATAAAATTTTCATTGATGCGGGCGCCGAATGGCGGGAGTCGGGGTGTAGCATGTGTCTCGGAATGAATCCTGACCAGCTCAAGCCGGGCGAGCGGTGCGCCTCGACATCGAACCGAAATTTTGAGGGACGGCAGGGGAAGGGGGGGCGGACCCACTTGGTCAGCCCCGAAATGGCGGCCGCCGCCGCCGTCGAAGGGCATTTTGTGGATATTAGAAAGTGGAAACCCTCACCCGCATAAATGGCCGCGATGGCAGATCCCCTCTCCCGCCCGCTTCGCCGGAGCTCCAGCGAGGCGAGCCAAGGGGAGAGGGCTAGAAGATAGCTTGCAAAGTTCACCTATTAGGTGTACAATCAAGGAGGTCCTTTGGTGATGACCAGAGTTGAGCTCTCGCGGCAGGCCGAAAGGGATTTGGAGAAGGTTCCGAAGCATATTGCCGTCAAGCTCCTCTCTTGGGTTGAGGCGGTGGAAAGTGAAGGGTTGGAAAATATCAGACGGATTTCCGGCTACCATGACGAGCCCTTAAAGGGAACTCGGGTCGGGCAGCGGTCAATCCGGTTGAGTTTAAGCTACCGGGCGATTTATGAAATCCGGTTGGAGGGGCCGCCACGGATCATCGAGGTCAGGGAGGTAACCAAACATGAGTACTAGGGCGAGACAATTTTTGGAGTCCAAGGTCGGGTTTCTTACACTCGGGAAACTCCTCCTTTCTATCCGCCAGGGTGATGAGATGAGTCAGACGGGGTTTGCGCACAAGCTCGGTGTTTCCAAGTCCCACCTCTGTGACATCGAGCAGGACCGGAAATCTGTCAGCCCCGAGCGTGCCGCACATTTTGCCAAGCGGCTTGGGTTTTCCGAGGCCCAATTCGTTCGTCTCGCCCTGCAAGGCCTTCTGGATAGGGAAAATCTCCAGATGACGGTCAGCGTAAAGGCGGCGTAAGGAAGGTTTCGTGGATATTCGGAAATGGAATCCCTCACCCGCATAAATTATTCTGGTGGCAGATCCCCTCTCCCCTGCCTGCCGGCAGGCACGGCGCCAAGGGGAGAGGGCCAAATAATCTTAGTCAATCAGGAAGAGAAAATTCTCTCTACTAGTCCACGATGATCGATAGTAAGTAACCTTACAGAGAAATCAGTGAAGGCTAAGGCTACACCCAAGAGGGCTAGTTTAGCGCCCCATCTTCCTGGCTGCGTGAGATTGAAAAAGAATCTCTCTTTTGCTCCGATGAGTCTCCCGCTTGGCTTATCAAACATCAAATCATTCCCCTCAGATAGGATGACCACACGAACAGATCGCCCTGTAGGTGTACCCCTTGGGAAGAGCTCGTCGAATCTAGCAGAGCCATGATCAAAAAGGGTCGCTCTGTTGCTCATTAAATCAAGGGGATCTCGCACGATACGAGTACTTTTGATGACTGTCCTCTCTCCCCGTCTATCTTCAACCTTAATTCCTGTTCCTGAAGGAACGTGAAATTGAGTACTCGTCCTGTAGACCTGGATAGCACTACTGATAAATACAACTAAGTCGATTGCCGTGGCTAATGACATAAGTTTCAGGCCTCCATAAATAACACGGTGATTGTCGAATGAAGGTCAAAAAAGTTGCTAATTTTATTAGGTGCTGAGATAGTTAAAATGAGGAGGTCGAAAAGAATTTGGAATTTGTGATGAAAAAAATCAAAGGGGTCATCACGAGCCCTCTCCCCTCGGCGCCGTGCCTGCCGGCAGGCAGGGGAGAGGGAAGTGGCGACTATGAAGTCAGGGGTGGGTGAGGGAGGAGGGTGACTGATGCAATCCTTTAAATCCCATCGTGGCAAGATTGCCACGCTCGATCGGGCGAACGTGGACACCGACCAGATCATCCCGAAGCAGTTTTTGAAATCAATCAAACGGACCGGCTACGGGGAGTCGCTCTTCTTTGACTGGCGCTACCTCCCCGATGGGAAGCCCAATCCTGAATTTGAGTTGAATCAGCCCCGATTCAAAAACGCCTCGATCCTGGTGACGCGAAACAACTTCGGTTGCGGGTCGTCACGGGAGCATGCGGTCTGGGCGCTCGTGCAATACGGCTTCCGGGTCATTGTCGCTCCCCGCCGTGGCGGGGTGCCCGGCTTCGCCGATATCTTTCATAACAACAGCACCAAAAACGGCCTTCTCAATGTAGAATTGAAAGAGGCGGAGGTGGAGGAGATCTTTCAGATGACCGGTCGCTATGAGGGACTGGAGGCGACCGTCAATCTCGAGGAACAGCGGGTCACGTTGCACTTGCCGGAGGAGATCTCGTTTCCATTCGAGATTGATCGTACGGTGAAGGAACATCTGATTCGGGGGCTGGACGAGATCGGGCTGACCCTCCGGCATGAAAAGGAGATCACCGCATTTGAGAAAAGGTATTCAGTTTGACGGGTCCTGCCTGGGGTTCCGCCCACTCCATGCTCGCAAGCTGCGCGTGTCGTGGGCGCCCGACCCCAGTCACCCGTCTATTACATTAGATTACTACCTTTTCTACATCCCCTGAGTGAGAAGTATTGATGCTCAGTACCCGATGGTACTGGGTTTGGGCGGTGAAATGCGGGTCATCGATCCAGGCTGGGCCCCGGTTGATCCGGGTGATGAACCGTTGTTGTTCGCTTTGTTCCGCACTGCGAAAGAAACTGAAGAATCCCTCCGGCGGCTCATATCCTTGCCGGAGGTGTACCCAACGGATCCTGGATGGGTCACTGACGAGGCCGCCTAAGGTCACCCGATTCGGCGCTAGGCTAAAGGCCTTGCCGGCCCCGATTTTGCCCCCCAGACCGCAACTCAAGAGCTTGGCACGGAGCTCTAAAATCATCGATTGGCAGGATTGGTGATAGACGAAATCGACCTGATTGCCGCCCCGGAGATAACCAAAAACAAGCCGTTCCAGGCATGACTCATCCATCTGTTCGTCAACAACGATCAACCCTTGTCCCATCGGGGTTTTTTCCCAGAGGTCGGTTCGCCCCGGGTATTGCAATTCGGTTGGGGCCCCCTCGCGGAACTCTTTTCCGAACCGCTTGGCAACCGCCCCCCATTCCTCTCCCGTCGGCATTCTTTCCAATTGACGCCGGAGAGATGGATCAAGGCCCGCCTTTGGTTTTAAAAACGGCATCAGGCTCTCCGGCCCACCGGTCTTGCTCCCGGTCCCGGAGAGGTTGGAGCCGGGGGCCCCGAACGGATTGAGGCCGATCTCCGCACCGACCGGAGGCTGATCGCTGTAAAGATTTCCCGCCATCACGCCGGTTCCCCTCTCCAGATCACGCTTGAGGTAAAACTCCCGGACGCGTGGTGAGGCAGTCTCCACGGCGAAGGTGAGGCCATACGGGGAGCGATGAATCATCTCCAGCACCTGTTCCTCGGTGTCGTACGGGACGAGGTTGATCATCGGGCCAAAGAACTCTTCGGTGAGCAACCGATCGCACTCGGTGACGATCGTTGGACCGACCAGTTGCGGGTTGCCGCCGTTGTCCCTTGTTCGGCCATCGACGACAATTTTTTCTGCTGGGAGACTTCCCAGAATTTCATCGAGATCAGTTCGGCTCTTTGCCAAGACCAGCGGGCCGACCAGCGTCTGCGGTTCATGGGCGGAACCGACTACGACCGACTCCGCCATCTCCTTCAGTCGTTCCCGGTAAACGTCAAACTTCCCTCTCGGAATAAAGACATTCTGGACATGGGAGCATTTTTGTCCCGAATAACCGAAGGCGCCATACCGAATATCGGCGCAGACCCGGTCGAGGTCGGCGTCATTACCGACGACAAAGGGGTTTGTCCCTCCCGTTTCTGCAAAGACCTGCCTTCCCCCTGCCTGTTCCACGATCTCCAGTCCCACCTTCTTGGAACCGGTAAACCCGAGGGTGGCGACCTGTGGATTGTTGGCAAAATGTTTGCTGACCTGTGGATCCTTGGTCAGGACCAGTTGCACCGCATCGGGGTTGTGGCCGCGACGCTTCAAGACGCCTCGGAAGAGCTCGGCCATTTCTAACGCAATCTTGGGGGAGAATTCGGACGGTTTTAAGACGACGGCGCTCCCCGAGGCCAACCCGTTGGAGACCCAGATAGTGGGAATCGCGGCCGGGAAGTTCCAGGGGGCGATCACGCCGGCAACCCCTCGTGATTCATACCGATCAAAAACCCCCTCTTTGACCTTGGTATCGATGTCCGCCGCCGCATAATTGATCGCATCCAACGCCTCCTTAACATCCGCATCTGCCTGGGCGATCGGTTTCCCCGATTCATGCATCATGATCGCGGCGAGTCGATCCCGCTTCTTGGCAACCTCTGCCCCGATCTCGCGGAGGAGCGCCGCCCGTTCCTCAGGAGTCACCTCACCCCATTGTTCCTGCGCCCCGTTCGCCTTATAGAGGATGAAATCAACATCCGTCTCCGACATCCCCTGATAGGTCCCGATCACCTCTCGGGTTGAGGGGTCAATCGTTTTAAAGACCCGGTCTGGGGCTGACTCAGAGGCACCCCAGACAACAGGATTATTACGCGTCCGTTGGATCTCATCGGCCACTTCACCGTGAGTTTTCCAGAAACGATCGAGTCGTCCCGGTTCCGTGGGGTCGAGATACGAGGCGGGATGAAATCCCGGCTTGCTGCAAGTCGTGTGGTACTGGAGAGGCATATCGGCAAGACCGCCGAGGCGTTCAGGCTCTAGCGGGGCATCGTT
>CAYYFU010000050.1:0-638 GCA_964471095.1 uncultured Pseudomonadota bacterium | reverse complement strand
GACATCGTTTAGCCGGAGGATCTCGTGCGGGTCGGTGTCCCAGGTGATATGGATCTTCTGGGAGGTGGCAGAACCGTTTTCAATCAGCCGTCGGCCGAGATAACCGATCCCTTGCCGTCGATCCCCACTGATACCGAGGGCTTGTTGGGTGATATGCGGGATGTAGGCGCGGAGCTTGACCCCCATCCGGGTGATCGCCCGCTTCAGGTTGTCATGCATCCCGAACAACATCTGGACCTCGATCTTGTGCAGGATCCCCATCTGCTTGGCCTTCCAGATGGCGTAGGCAATATCGCGGACGTTGTGGCTCGCGATACAGGGGATGATCTGTTCATGTTGGGCTAAGAGGGTGTCGATGCAACGACGGAAGTTGGAATCGGTCTCGGCCTGGCGGGTGTAGACCGGGATCGGGTGCCCCTTCTGCTGGGCCCGGATCACCTCCCCCTCTTCATACGCCCCCTTGACCAGCCGGACAGCACCGTTCTGTTTGTTGGGACCTTCAATCTTATCCGCCCGGACCCGGGCCCAGGCGGCGATCTCTTTCAACTCCGCGTGGGAATCCTTCCGGTAGCACTGGAGGACAAAACCCCCCTTTCGGTAGTCGGGGATTTCATCGAGCATCTGCCGCTGGAACCGGT
>CAYYFU010000049.1:9169-9477 GCA_964471095.1 uncultured Pseudomonadota bacterium | reverse complement strand
GAATGCGACAGCCGATCTGCCTATTGATCCCGTTCAACATATGGTGGGAGGGGGGAGTGCCAGAAGCCGGAACGAGGGTTCAGAAAGGCCCCTCCACAGGCGAGGAGCGAGCCGCCGACCATCCCGATTTCCGGCCACCCAAAGGTTTCCGAGCGGGCCAGTGAGCTCAGGAGACCCGATAAGGCGAGCAGGGGAGAGCCCCATTTGAAAAATTTCGACTTATCATATTGAAAAAGCGCCAGCGAGTTCAAGAGGCCGGCACCTGTTGAGGTGAGCGCTGCTCCTGACTCCACCAGGACGGTAAAAAC
>CAYYFU010000049.1:3896-9110 GCA_964471095.1 uncultured Pseudomonadota bacterium | reverse complement strand
TGAGTCACGGAAGGCTTTAAAGCAATCGACCCAGTCGTATAGGAAGAGGAGATTGGCACCCAACTCCAATGATCTGAATATGGGAGTAGCGGCTCTGCTTCGTCCCAATTGATAAGCGGTGTGAAAAAACGGGTGCTGGGAGCGGCGTGCAAACCGTGACCGGATTGTGGCAGGATGCTGAAATTTCGGGTCAATACTGAGGTAGCGTGTCTCGCCGTCCGCAACAACATTGGCTTTATAATAATCGGAGTCATAATCCCTATGGAGGCGGTGAAACAGATCTCCAACAAGGTACCCTTCCCCCTCTGAAGACCAACAAGACCTTGCCAGCTTTTCACCGACAATCACACGGGCCCGCGCTCCTGCCGCATTTTCTAAAAAGAGGCCTTTCCGGGTTAGGCCCCTGATCCGTGCCTTTTCATGGAATTCTCTTGCGGGACGTCCGATTTTTGATTCGAAAGACCAGTAATAAAAGTTGCCTCGATAGGCCTGTCGTCCCGTTTCTACTTCCTGAGGGGACGGAAACAGGGGGCGAATCTGGTCCCGATGGGTCATTTCGTGTACGAGGGGTCGGTGCTGAAAGAATAAACTGTCCGGATAATACCAGTCAGCCAGACCAGGATCGCGAGGTCGATCAACCGAACCCCTCCAAAATGGCGATTGCTTATCCGCTCGACTGGCCAAGATCAGATCGGCAGGAAGCAGGTATTGTGCCACTCCATCGAATTGCTCAAAATGAAGTCGGGTTGGCGGCCTCCGATGTTGAAAGGCAATTCCCAGCCGCCCCAGATAGTCTTCCAGACCGGAGGTGCCAAGGGCCTCTTCAAAGCGGTCGAGGTCCCGGCCGCAACGGGCAACGACACCTTGATGCTCCTTCCACCCCAAGTAGGCGAGTTCGGCGGGACGCCAGCTGTTTGTCCAGCGAAAGAAGGCGGGCAAAAGTTGCCACTCCACCTGGGGCAGGAGATACCGGAGTGATAAAAGGGACTCGATCATCATGGTCTTCATCGGTATTCGGGTATTCTCGATTTATGTTGCTTCAAAAAGCGGAGGTGGTTGATACCTCCTCTGTGTCGGTCCATTCCTATCACTTTGTCACTCGATGGAATATTCGGGACTCCGGGGAAGAGATTTTTCGGATTTTAAGGGATGGCGCTGGGTACTCCCGCTGGTGGCCCGCCTATCGGGTGACGGAGGAGATCGGCCCAAGGCAGGTTCAGGTGGAGGTCCGGGCCCCGATCGGGTATCGGCTCCGGTTTATGACCGAGCTGGTCCGGGAAGATCCTCCTCATGAGTTGGAGATCCGGTCCTCCGGAGATCTGAAGGGGAGGGGGTTGTGGAAACTTCGGCAAGAAGGCCCTTTCACCCGGATCGAATTCTATTGGGACGTCTCATTGGAAAAGCGCCCACTCCGCTGGCTCGCCCCGCTGTTGCGACCGGTCTTTAAATGGAACCACGACTGGGTGATGCGCCAAGGGGAAAAAGGGCTTCAGAAAGAATTGACGGGCGTTCAATTTCAACGACGTTGAAAAACTCCCTAGCAACTTATCTTTTTGCATGACGACAAGGTAGCCATGACGGCTGGCGCCCTCCGCAGTGCCTTGAAAGTCTTGTTCTGGAATGTCCACCTCTTTGGAGAAACGGCGATGGTTCGAAAGGTTGGATCCGACACTCTCGTCGAAACCGTTTTGAACTTCAGAGATATGGATCGGGCGAAACGGCTGGCCCGGCTCCTGCTGGGGCTTAAAGAGGAACCGCACGTGATCGGTCTTGCCGAGGTTTGGGATCCACGCTTAAGACAGCTGCTCCAGGACCGCCTCAGGGCTGTTTACCCCTACTCTTTTCATGGCCCCGAAGGGGTGGGATTAGGGCCTTTATTTCAGCGTATCGTGGAGGCAGGTAGGGAGCTTTCTGAGAAAAATAAATTTGGGTTGGGACCTCAGGATTTCGACCCTGAAAGGTTAATGAGTTTATTTGTTGCAAGACGATACGACACAAATCTGCTGGCTCGAGGTGCCAGACGCCTGCTCTTGCCTTCAGATGATACCTTCGCATCATTGGTGGCGGCCGATTTTAGGGATCAAACCCTGTTGGGGGCCGGGTTGCTTTTTTTCAGCAAGACACCATTTCTTTGGGATCCTCGGTTCCTCCCCCATCCTGTTCGGGTCGAGGCAGGTCGGCTTGCAATGCAGGGAGGAATTCAGGCCGTGGTCGCTTCACCATCAACCGGGAGGCCGGTTTATCTCTTTGTGACGCACCTTGCAGAAGGGGTCTCTAAAGAGGCTCGTAGGGCTCGTACCGCCCAATGGACCGAACATCTTAAAACGCTTGAGACGGCCGCTGATCAGGACCTGATCTATATGGGAGATCTGAATATTACCGGTGAGGCGATACGGCGGTGGGGGCGAGGATTTGGTCCGATCCGTGAATACCGGAGGATGAGAGATCATCTGCGACCCCGTTTGAGTGACACCTATCGGTCTCTCCACCACGATCCCCAACTGGAACCAGGTTGGACCTTTGATGATCGGAATCCGATCTCGGCACAAAAGGGGATAAGACCGCCACCCGGCGGTGGGGCGATGAGGATCGATTACATCTTCCATTCACGGGGCCTTGATCCGCGAGATTGCCGTGTGTTACGAAATGAAATTCCGTCTGGAGAAGACGCTCTTTCCGACCATTTTCCCCTCTATGCAGAATTTGGCTAAGAGGACCTGACCAGGGCGCAGCTTATTCGTAATATTCCAGGCCGAGGTGGGTGATCGGTTCCTCCCCCATCAGGTGGCGGAGGGTATTCTTGAGCTTCATCTCCTGGATAAAAAGGTTGTGCTCCGGATAGAGCCCCTCGGCATGCATCGGGCTCTTGTAGTAGAAGGAGAGCCATTCCTGGATCCCCTTCATCCCGGCCCGCTGGGCGAGATCCATAAATAACACGAGATCGAGGACCAGCGGTGCGGCGAGGATCGAATCGCGGCAGAGGAAATCGACCTTGAGTTGCATCGGGTATCCGAGCCAGCCGAACAGGTCGATGTTATCCCAGCCCTCTTTGTTATCCCCATGCGGGGGATAGTAGTTGATCCGCACCTTGTGATAGAAATTTCCATAAAGATCAGGATTCAGCTTTGGTTGAAGGATCGTATCCAGGACACCCAGCTTGCTTTCCTCTTTTGTCTTGAACGCATCGGGATCATCCAACACCTCGCCATCCCGGTTTCCTAAAATGTTGGTCGAGAACCAGCCGCGGAGCCCCAAATAACGGGCCTTCAAGCCTGGCGCGATGATTGTTTTCATCAACGTTTGACCGGTTTTAAAGTCCTTGCCGGAAACGGGAACCCCATTTTCTTGCGCCAATTCCAAGAGGGCAGGGAGATCGGTTGTCAGGTTGGGGGCGCCATTGGCATAAGAGATGCGGGATTTCAGGGCCGCATAGGCATAGATCATGCTCGGTGAGATCTCCGGGTCGTTTTTCTTCAGTCCCTCTTCGAAGGTTCTCAAGGTTTGATGAACGGGCGCTGCTTTTTTAAAAACCTCGGTGGAACCGCACCAGATCATTGCCAGGCGGGAACAACCCTTCTCCCTTTTAAATGTTTCAAAATCCCGGAGGACCTGATCGGCCAAGTCCATCTTGGTCTTTCCTGATTTGATATTCTTTCCGTCCAGTTTTCGGACAAAATTGGGATCGAAAACCGCCTTCCAGGGTCGAACCTGTTCCAGTTCCGGCCGAATCTGGTTGAGGAGTTCTTTTTCCAGAACTCCGGCGTGCAAGGCCGATTCGTAGGCGTTGTCGGGAAAAATATCCCAGGAACCAAAAACAAGGTCGGACAGTTGAGCTAGCGGAAGAAACTCTTTAACGAGGGGTGTCCGGTTCTCGGTCCTTTTCCCCAGCCGGATGGTCCCCATTTGGGTCAGAGAACCGATCGGTTTGGCGAGCTTTTTTTTGACCGCCTCCACGCCGGCGATAAAGGTGGTGGAAACCGCCCCGAGCCCGACCAACAAGACCCCCAACCGTCCCCCGGGAGCCTCGATATTTGCTGGTTTTTGCGGCATCCGGGCGTAACTAAAACAGGCAAAAAAAATTAGCAACTAAATCTTTCCCCCTCCGATAGAAGAGATGTCATGGGAATGGTCACTTGGGTTCGAAACGTTATCTCTTCAATCCTGCCCGCATCGTTGGGTCAGGGGGGGGAGACGTTCGAGAAAAAAGAGAAACCGCGACTGTTTGACGTCACGGACGGCTATTTTTTGGTCGAAGAGGCCAGAAAATGGGGACTTTCCATGGTTCGCAAAGGGCGAACCGAGCTGGATGAGGTTCGTGACAAGCTCAGGGCGCGGCGTTTTGTGCGAAAAAACATCAGCGAAGTGTATGATCTTCCTGAGATTATTGATGAAGTGACCGAGAAGATCTACGAGGCCTCCCGTGAAGACCACCGTTTCCGCAATTTATTTGGGTAATTAGGTTTTGAAGGTCCTATCAAGGCTCCGGTATTGAATCGCCTCGCTTAAATGTTCCGGCAGAATCGCCTCACTTTCGGCCAGATCGGCGATCGTCCGGGCGACCTTCAGGATCCGGTCATAGGCACGGGCGGAGAGCCCTAATTTTTCAACCGCCTTTTCGAGCAGGGAGTGGCCCGCTCGGTCGATGGTGCAGAACCTGCGCACAAACCGCCCTTGCAGTTGGGCGTTGTTCCGGATTTTCATCTTCGGATATCGCTTTTTTTGCCCGTGGCGGGCGGCCAGCACGCGCTGTCGAATATTGTCGGAAGATTCTCCCTCCCGGAGATCACTGAGCTCGGAAAACTTCACCGGCGGCACCTCAATCTGGATATCGATCCGGTCGAGGAGCGGGCCGGAGATTTTGTTCCGATAGCGGATGGTTTGCTCCGGTCGGCAAATACAGGTCTGGGTTGTGGATCCCAACTGTCCGCATAGGCAGGGGTTCATCGAGGCGATCAACATGAAGCGGGCCGGGAAGGTGACGTGAGAGAGGGCGCGGGCGATCGTGATGGAGCCGGACTCCAGCGGTTGACGCAAGATTTCGAGGACATTTTTCTTGAATTCGGTCAGTTCATCCAGGAACAGGACGCCGTTGTGAGAGAGACTGACCTCCCCCGGTCGGGGAGTGGCGCCTCCGCCGGAGAGCCCCGCATCGGAGATGGTATGGTGGGGGGAACGAAACGGCCTCTCCTGGAGAAGGGGGCCGTTTCCGTCCAA